>JAJCXK010000082.1 GCA_029263475.1 Candidatus Nitrosopumilus sp. | reverse complement strand
ACTGAGAGGAATCGATACAGGACTGCCCCTTGTCTTCCGGAGGCATCACGCATCGGTCCTCATCAATTAATGGAATGTTGATTAGGGCACCTCCAGTCTTCTCGCATGCGGCTTTTTCCATGTCGTATGTCATGACATCAATTAGGGGGATTATTGCCAATACTCCTATTACTGTAAAAACAGCTGCAGTTACCAAAACAAGAAAAACCCTATTCAATATTTCTCACTCTTGTTTCACATGCAAATGAGGGCAGAAATGACATCATGGAAACCAAAGGACCATCACAGATAAACGGTACGGAGAATTGTATTACTATTTCCTGCAATCACCATACGGCAAAATTCCCTATGTACAATCTAGTTTTTATCCATTTCCACAAATATGAATTTCATTCCTTGAATAGATTGAATCTGAACTACTTTGCAACAATTGTAACTAGTTGCAAAAAATGCAACCAATCCTTTAATGACATCAGACATTTTTGCATACATGAGTAAACCATTGAGAATGTTGAAATTATTCGCCATTGTATCAGTGGCAATTTCTGTTTTCAGTGTCGTTGTTACATCTATGCTAAATTCACATGCAGCATATGACATAAGTCTACAAAATCAACCCATGCAAAAACAGATTCGACATTCTGGCATTTACACCGAAAATGAAATGGAGACATCGTTACTATACGTAGGACAGCAAGTCCACATTGCATTCTCGACACTTAGCATTAGTAATCCGGATGGCGTGTAAATCAAGGTAGGGTATCAAATTGTAGAAGACCGTGATTTTCCACGCTATGATGATGAGATGATCGAATTTGTTAGCAATTAGATGGATTTTTCAAGACCCATCAGCTTTTCATATACTCCAAATGAGTCTGGGGAATATTTCTTACGTATGAATATGTCATACCATGATCCTTCAGACAATTCATCTGGGGACAGCAGTGGCGGATCAAATTCATTTCAAGTGGTAGACAAGCCAAGTAAAGCAATCGATGCGGACAGCGGGCTGTGCAAAAAGTATGATTTTATCCCATTCGTCAAATCTGATTATTCAACCGTAGTTTGCGTGAGTCATGATACTTGGTTTAAGCTTATGGTCCGAGGATATTGATCAAAAAATCTGATAAGACATGTTCCACGAATCAAGATACACGGATGCTTTATCCATGGTTTTTGACGCAGACAAAATGGAGCCCCTACTACTATCCATAATTTTTATTATTTTAAGCGCATTTGGAGTTTCATCTGAAGATCATATCCTCATCGAAAACTGGACAAACATGGATGTAGAATCACATGGATCTGATTTTGTTGGAATTTTAACGGATTCTTCAGGCAACATATACCTGCTAGACAATAACAGCAATCAGGCCATCAAATTCTCCTCGAATGGCAAACTGATTACGCAGTGGCAATCCACGTTTTCTCAGAACCCATATCCGTATCCGATAGGAATCAGCGTTGACAAATCTGATAACATCTACATAAATGACGGACAAAGTCTTAGTTTTGAAAAATTCTCCGCTTAAGGAAGTTACATATCTGGATGGAACTATAATCCTGAAAATACTGTAATAGAAATACCGCTAATCTTGCATGTGGATCATCTGAACAATTTTTACGTTTTTGGCGAGATTATGGGTGAGAATAGATATTCACTTCCAGCTGGGACTCACATCAAAAAATTCTCCAGTGATGGCAAACAGCTAGCAGAATTTGACATACCTGACGTGGTTACGCGTTCACTGTCTGTGGATTCTGATCATGATGGTAATTTGTATTTGCTAGATGACCATAACTCCAAGATTGTCAAATTGCTTGTTGATGGAACAACTGTGGAATGGGGTTCTTTGGGAACCCAAAACGGGATGTTTAATTTTCCCACGGGCATAGCCGTGGATTCTGCCAATAACGTGTACGTTGCAGATCGATACAACCATCGCATTCAAAAATTTTCTGACAGCGGGGATTTCATATACAAATGGGATGTGACGGATAATCCCGTACTCCTTGCAATTGACGGTAAAGACAACATCCATGCTCTAACTGAAGCCAACCTTGTCAAAAAATTCTCAAATGATGGCCTGCTGCTTGACACTTGGAATCCTGTAGGCTCCACACAAAACATACATCTGACGTCTCCAAAAGCAGTGGCAACTGATTCCACTGGAAATGTATATGTTGTAGATGCCAATGCGCAAAGAATAGTAAAATTTGACAGTTCTGGACAAGTTGTGACACAGTGGGGACTGCAGATGTATGAAAATCCATTGGCAGGATTGTCATCAGGCATAGCTGTTGACTCTGATGATGACGTCTATGTAGTTGACAGTTTCAGCCCGTATATTCAAAAATTCTCCAATACTGGAAAATTTCTTACAGACTGGAATTTAGAGGAATACAATACAGAACAACTCTACTCCAATCCAGCACGTGTGGATTTTGACTCTGATGACAATATTTACATTCTTGACAGAAATGGTCAGATGCATAAATTTTCCCCTGACAACAAACTGATGTGGACTTTGGAGGTTAACGCTGACAACATATTGGCACAAGATATTGCTGTGACTCCAAAAATTTTGTTTATGTGTCAGATTCAGGAAATCAACGCATTTTGAAATTTTCTGGGAATGATGGAGGTTTGGTTAAAACATTTGGCACTCCTGTTAATCATACTGGACAGGATTATCCGTCAGGTATAGGAGTTGATTCCAATGATGATCTGTATGTTGTGGAGGAGATGACCCGGCAGATAATAAAATACTCTGATGATGTCTATGTCTCGCAATTTGATTTGGACATTCAAAATCGTACGTCATATGCGTCAGGATTGGACATGGCAATAAGTCATGATGATATGATGTACATTACCACCACAGGTCAAATTATCACTTATGAGAAACCTGTACCGCTTGACAATGACGCACCATATGAAATAAATGACATACTTCTGATATTGATACCATTATTGGTTTTGATTAGATTAATTGTATTTTTGGCATACAAAAAACAAAAAAGGTAACAGTATAATTTCCACATGATCCTGTGATAAGTGAATTTTTGATTCATCTTGGATTTGAACATGTTGTGATAATCGTGAAATTCAAAGATATTTTTTAGAACGAATCTATTTTTTTCTGAATATGTATCCTGAGGGAGATTTCGTGTAGGGTACTCCATTCATTGTTTTTTCTAGGGATTCTTTTGTAACTTTGACCTTCTTTTTCAGTATGATGTATTCCTTGAGATTCTTGCTTGAGATGCTAAATTTTTCGTCTGTTCTTCTGTTGTATACTGCAGTTAACTCATAGTCTGCATCCATAGAGGCGATAGACGCATCACCATGGGAGTTGTTACATACAAGAATGCCTCCTTTCTTCAGATATTTTTTGACTGCCATCCCAACAAATCCACCATACTGGGAAATGATAACATCAAAGGATTTCCCATCTTCGGGAATATTTTTGGTGTAATCCTGATGATAAAATTTCAGATTGGTTTTTTCTTGATATTCCTTGTTCTTTTCTATGAATCTTTCAATTTCCACACTCTCATGGAATTTCTGCGTGTCTCTAAAAGAGTTAACATAGACAGTGTCTGAAAAGACAAACGAGGGCGTGATGTGAACATAGCATCCAGGATAAAGTACTCTGTCTGGATTGAATCTTTTTTTTTATTTCTCTGAACAACCCGATTGACGTGTATTCCTTTTTGGAGTGATGCTTTTCATAAAGATTCAGCATGACACAGAGCAGTTTGCCAGATGTAAATTGCTTATTGTATCAATTCACTTAATTTACACTTGTCATGACTTAACAAACCGCTTGGAAGAAAGTTTTATCACCGACCAACGTAATAAGAACTTGAAATGAGCAGAAAGGCAGGATCTCCCAGACAACAGTCAGTATTCAAGTGCATCCATTGTGATTTCATATCCAAAAAGAAATCCAATTTTGTTTTGCATGTCAAGGAAAAACACGGTGTCGAACTGTAGGAAAAATAATCATTTATCATGCAAATTCACATAGATCCTGTCGGATTTTTTTATTTTATCGGTAATTTTTAACGGAATTGATTTCATTTATGGAAACAGTTCAGGATATGTTGTCGACAGGAACACCAAAGTAGCTGTTACTGCAGTAAAAACTGCTATTCCTGATAGCACCACTATCTTTTGCACTTTTTGCATCGTTTTAGTCTCACCCATGTTATCGCATCTAGATGAATTTTTTTGCCAATTAAATATTTTGAGGCAAAACACTTCATGAACATACTGGAACTTTTACCTCTTCAGATTGGAAATCTTTGGATAGGGTGACAATTGACGATAGTTAGAAAGTGAAAGAAGACATAGTTGATTTTAAATTAAAAATGAGGGTTGCTCAACTCACCATCTAATTCTAGATTTGTTCTTTTGGTTTGGAGTATAGCCAAGGATACAATAATTTTGTAACTTTGGGCATTATCAGAGTTATCAAGGGTGCAGCAATTAGCACCTTGATTACAATCTTGATTTCATTAATGATTGGTAATTCAGCAAGCAAGGGATCTGCAATCTTACCTATTACAAAAATCAATGGAAGAACAACCATGATTGCAACCAGTACCTGTTTTCGAAAAGGAGGTTTCATGATAGATTTCAGGTTGCTTGGCAAGTCAAACCAAATTTCCATCCCTGCATTTTCTTGCAATGTCTTTATCGAAACCGTAAAATCTTCACTTTCCTTCATCAGTTGCTTGAAATCATCTGATTGTTGCCATACTTCAGACGGGAATAGTCTTTCCATTGGACAATCACCACATATTCCAGACTGTTAGGATCAGATGGCTTGATCATGGTGACATTTTGAAATCCGTCATATTCAGAAGCCTTGGAATTGATTTTCTTGCTCCAGTTTTCATAATCTTCTATGCGTCCTGTTTTCACATTGCAAGAGATGATTGTGGTTACTTGTGACTGATGGTTACTCAATACAGATCATTTTATAATGTGCATTATAATTTTAGATCATTTTTTCTTTTACAATTATTGAAAGATTGATTCAGGACGGGAGTCAAACCCTTTTTTGACTATACCCTAATCCATATTTTTGACTACCACGTGGGTCCGAAAAATACCCACTAAACTATAACCCCAGCACAATGTTCATGGGGATATAGTTAATGTTGGTAATTTAGCACCCATGTGGAAGTTATGGTATATCCGAACTTACTTTATTCCAGTGGAATTACCGGAACGACAATCTCCAGATGGTCGGATTCTGTAGATGGAATGATTCCTTCAGGGGCCAACCCATATATCCATATGACATATTTTGCATCGCCAGGATTTTCATCTACAATCATGTCAAGAAGATATTGTCCTGATGGGGAGTAGAAATATTGTCTGCCCTCTTCTTGAGCAATGCTTCTCAATGGATGAAGATTCTCATCTGCAACCATAAAATCAAACTGGACCTGGGTCAAAAATTCAGTGTCATCATTTTTATCGATAAATTTGATGAGCCACTGCATCTCGCATCCATACATCGGATTTTCTGGACCGTAGAATGCATGCACAATGTAGTCTGAACTGTTTGTGAAATTCTTTATGGAGACTTCCTTTTCAAAGTCTCTGTTACATCCTTCTGTAGGAGTTCTCTCTTCAATCGGAACAATATCTTCAAACGGATTATGCTGCACGTCTTCCTTGTATTCCAGCAGGGTAAAATCAAACTCGGGTGGAGGAATTCCATCTGTAATGTGGGTGTATATCTTGCCTTTGACTGGGAATGGAAATCCGTCTGCAACCCATATCTTGCTCCAGAAAGGATTACCTTCCCATCCTATCGCAACTGTCTCAAAGGTGCCAGCAGGAATTGTGATGCTTTCTGCAAACAACGGCGCAACCTGGAAACCTCCAATGTTTCCAAATTTGCCCCATGATTCTGCGGCAAACTCCTTGGGTCCCTTTTCGTCATTATCACTGTCATCCGATAACGTTGCATACTCAGACAACCAGAGAACTGATGACTGAAATGCCTGCTCATACGAATCAAGCTCCGTCATGTTGCCGATATTTTTCATGTCAGACTTTGCAAACTCCATCTGATTCTTGATTATCATGTGTCTTTCATAGACAACTGTATCTGCAATCCACACATCCTTGCCTTCAATCTGTACATCCTCTTTGATCCATATGTCCATTCTAAGCTCAGCGCATTCATGATATTCAAGATGGCACAAAGAATATGAGAAAAAATCTCCTTGTTTGAGGCCCTCCCCAACATACCATGAGTCCTTGATGTCTACATCTTTTGTATCCTGTGTATTTTCTTGTGATCTTATAGGCAGATTCTCTGGTATATGCACGGATGATATTTCATTCTTGATGATGATGATGTCATCATCAATGTCTTGCATTATATGATGAACAGATTTGGAATGTTCTGGCTGTTCCACATAATTGTCAAAATTGGAAGTTATTGCAGACATTCCAAATATAGCTGTCCCAATTATAGACATGGTCACAATCGAAACAACTACCAAAAGCACGATTTTCATTTTTCAAATTAATTACAATTTTGTTACTAAATAAGATTCAAAAAACTCTCAAAAATGAAACCGAATGAATTCATTGTTGACATAGAGAATGATTTAGTTATACTGATGATCACTGCAGCCACAACAGTTGTGACCAGAAATACATTATTTATGACACGTGGAATTTATGGTGATTCAATATTAAGTCTGATGTAACATTGTTACATTAGGAATGCCAGGAATTACCATCTTCGATCATCATACTTTCTATCGGAATTTTTAGATAGTTTCGGGAAAATCTCTAAATTGATAAGATTTATAGATAAAAGTCTCGGAATATTTCCAGAATTGATAAACTATCTGTACAAATTGATGCCGAAAAGATAATCTTTCAAGCCGAATTGATAGTTAGTTTTCCCGAATTGATAAATAATATCAGAAAAGCAATATTTCTACTGCCTTTAAAACATCGGTATCTGTTTTCGATGTCATCATTTTTTCTATTCTTGTACTGATTGTACAACCACAATCCTCGAGGGATGTAAATACCGATAAAAATTCATTTTAAAAAAATGTGTTAACTTGTAGGTCCTCTGAATAGTTCACCCGGCATCAAGATCCAACCTTGTTCAACAAAGTAAGCTGTTGATCTGAATTTCATACATGCAGTAGATCCGTCCGGTCTTTGCATGTTTGCCCTATCTGATTTACATACTACCTGTTCAGATGTTACACCTGATTTTTGTTGTTTTAGTGGGGAAACGTATTCATCAATAATGATTGAAATGGTGGAATCATCATATTTTACAAATATGTTATCTCCTGATTTTACTTTTAGCTTATTGTCTAAAGAGTTCAAATCAGATGTAAATTGAATCAATCCATGAAGAGTATTGCGAAGAGGATCTTTAGATAAGTTAACGGTATTACCTTCAGAATCGGAATCAGACCAAACATGTGCTATCTCAATTTCGTCGTAATCCTCATGAAGAACTATGTAAAAGGAAACAGATCCTTCTTGTAGATATAGTGTATCGTCAGCTCCTGAATGGAGACTGTATTTTTTATTTTCCTCAATGGTTTCAGTAAAACTTGATGGAGTCTCTTCTAATTCTGTAGTGTCTGTAATTGGTGACGGTGTTCCCTCTATTTTTGCAGATATGGTGGTATCTCCATATGCAACGTAAATTTCTCCACCCTGTACGACCTGAAGTCTGTGACCTGAAGTGTAATCCTTTAGAGTAAAAAATATTGTACCTTCAAAGATTCCTGATGAACCATTAGTTTCAACCAAAGTAATGTCAGTTCCTATAATATCAGCATCAGATGAAATGACAACATCAATGGAATCAACAAAACCACTTTCAGAATACATGTTCAATGCCGGATCAAATATTCGGATCACCGCAGTATCTTCATATGAATAACTATCATCAAGGAATTTCACTGTTGTAGCGGTATCAGCAAACACATCAACATTGTAAGATATTGCAATCATGCTTATTGCTGCAAAAAGAAATAGTTTTGAATGCAATTTTTTCATGCCCATCCTCAAACCTTTGGGATTTGGCTTTTAAGTATGACGTATTATTGATACTATCTAAAACAGATTCAATTCCGTAAATGCTTGAATCATTTTTGGAATTAATCTACTGCACCCACGTGGAAGTCTAATTGTATCTGGAAAAGATTCGACACGTAGATTCTCCCATTGCTTTAGAATTAAAAACGGACATAATGAAATGCAAAAACCAGATCAGCACAACTTAATACGCATTCTAAATCGAATTTTTGAGTATGAATAAGATTTTTCTAATTGCCATAGTTTCGGGGGCCATGGCAGTAGTTAGCGGACTAGTGGCATTTGAGTTGATGGTAGATGATGATTCTTCTAAAAGATATGCAAAAGGAGAGACAGTAGTTTACCTTGATGGTGTTTTGGTAAAAACAATTGAAAGAGCAGATGAATTCTATGATTACAGAATTGACCCGCATTGCGCAACATGGGATGAATGTAATGAAAAATATTCGGAATTTAGGGGCAAGACAGAGAAAGAACTAAGAGAACTAGGTATTAACTGGGTCCGAATTGAACATGACTTGAGAGATTTTGTCCGGAGTATTCCAGTTGAAGATGTTAGAGCACATTCTACAAAAATGACATATTCAGAAATAATGACAAACACAGAAAGTTATACTGGCAGACCAGATCCTGGAAATATTTTGGATAGTTTTGTGCACATGGAAGGAAAGATCAAGCACAAGACAAATCCTCAACTTTACAGTCACTGGCTATACGTTGATGTGGGATGCAAGCCCATTCCGAATGATTGGGATTGTCATAGATTCTCCACATATTACAAAGAAGAGGGAGTTACTCTCAAAGATGGAGATTACATCAGGGTTTATGGGCCAATAACTGGCATCACTTACGAAAATCAATGGTATGACGCCCCAATTCCACATGTTGATGGTTATGTGTTGGAAATCATTAATGAAAATGAGGAAGACCTTGCCGTAGCAAGTTCCAGCAACGTGAAAAGTGATGTGAAAAATCCCATAGGTGCAGAAAAACAGTTTAAAAAAATTCTAGACTATTGTGCTGAAACAGGATTAAAGCACGATATGCTGATAAGATATTCAAATGACACTCACATGATTGACAATACCACTTGCAAGTGGAATGAAAAGGATAACTAAAATCCGGTTCTTAGGCTAGGATAACAAGCCAATTAAAATGATCAGCGTCATCATGTGAGACGCAAGCCACTTTTCCAATTGATCTTTCCATCAAAATATGGTCATCGTCACTGCAGGTTATTTTTTCAACAGGAATTTTGATTAGTTCAAAATGAGTCCTGAGCAGTTCATTTGAAAATTTGTGCCCAAAATTTCCCTGTACACATTAAGGTATTTTTGATAATTTGCCGTGATTCCCCCACGGTGCCCAAAAATAGTGACAGAAATGTTCCTGCACCTGAGGGACATGTAAAAAATAGCCCTGTTGTAGCACCGATAGTACTTACACCTCTTCTCTTTCTGGAAATGCTAAACACGCCAACTGTAATTGTTACATCTAATGCGACAAGATATGATGGAGTATGAATAGTTCCGTAAGATGATTTGTATTTTGGAAAATTATCAATAATTTTGTAATCTTGAAAGGGTTACAAAACTTTGGACCTGTGAAATTTTCTTTTGAGCAAGATTGCTCCTGTAATTGATCCGAAAATGATTAAAACTATGCTTGAGAAAAATGGCAAATAAAATCCTAATATTTCTCTGTCAGTTCCTCCGTCCATTCCTTCAACTGTGATTGTTTGGCCTGGGCCCATGCGAAAAATCTCACCATCAAACACTGCAGAGTGAATTTTGTATATTCCAGATTTTTGAGGGATGAATGTAGTAGAATATTCAATTACATTGCCTGGCTTCAAAACAAACTCTTCTGAAGGTTGTGGGGATAGTTGGAAATACCAATTAATGTTTCCATCGGATTTTCCTCCAGAGCAAACATGAGTAGGTTCAAAATAAATTCTGAAAAGATCATACGAAAAAGATGTCTGATCAGAATTTGTGATCACGTTCCATATCTTTAGCTTGTGTTGAGTCTGACCTACACTTACCAGTGATCCTTTAACATCTAGCGTTTCACCAATCTGAACTGTGTGTTTTGAAAAAGTTTCATCCTAAATTCTAAAGTCCCTTGCTTGACATTGGTTGCCTTCTGAACTACCAAAAATATGTCCCATGAGAATCAGAATTGAAAACAATGTCAGGATTATTTTCAACACAAAATAATGATCTTACAAGAAATTCATAAAGTCATCTATTCTTCATAACCCTGCCATGGATTACAAAAACCAATACAATTCAAAACAACCATGTCGGTACAGCACACGTCCAAAGTAGATTTTAACGTCTATCAATTCACGATACAGACACCGTTACGAAATGTTGTATCCTCTCCACACTCTGGGATGTGTGCATCGATGTAGGGTCCGGAAGGCTCAGAAACAAGATTGCCATTCTCATCAGGTAACATAGACGGAGCGGCATTCAAACCTTCCCCTGAAAGACAGTCAACATTTTCAATGAACTGAGAAGATAGACTTCCTCTTATTTGCTGATATTGATCAAGTATCTGATTTTGACAACTTACTTCTTCTCGTAATTGGCCGTCATTTTGATAGTATCTCAATTCCAATCGTAGCGTATCAAACGTTTCAAAGTTCATAACTTGAAGTTCCAATCTGCCGCCATTGCTATCAAGATCCACATATCTGCCATGATCAGGATATTTTTCGATGAATGCCTGGTATGATTCTGCCGCATGGAATTTTTTCATTAGTTCCTCCTCGGACATTGGAAGAGTGACTTCATCCCATCGGTTGTTGATTTGATCAACGATATGAGGCATTATGCTGATAACAAACAAGATAAAGACAGAAAGTGCAATTGCCATGCCTAAAACCGTGGCAATCTTGGTTAGCCTTTCCATGATTGTTTGTCAAAAAATTTGGTTATATCTCTTAAGAGTTTCAGAATTTCCACATTCTATTAGAACTACGAAATGAAATGTAGAAATTCATAGTATTTCTTAAAAACACAAAATATCACACATCCGCATGAAGTATCTTCTGTTGATCATGCTAGCAGTTAGTCTGTCATTGATTCCTCAGGTATTTGCAATGGAAGTTGATTCCATTGTTGACGGTACAGGGTATAATCTGGTAGGACAGGTGATACAAATTCATGATCGTGTTTCAAATCCACATGATTACGCGGCATCCGCATCAATTGAATTTGTCTTTAAAAATTTTGAAGGAAATAACCACTGGGAGTCTAAAATGAGCATTGGCGAAGCAGGACCCAATAAGGATTTTGTAGCTCATCAAGACTACTTTGTTCAGGACGTAGGCAGATTTTACATCGACATGATTTATGACATGGATGGAACAATTACACAAAATCCAAACCCGTTGGAATTTATCATACTTGATGAACAATCAAAAGCTGCCACTAACGGATGTGGTGCTGACCATGAATTAATTGTAAAACCAGATTACAGTTTAGCCGTATGCGTTTTTAATAATTCTGTCGAAGAACTGTTTCAAAGAGGATGGGTCACTGACAAAAATCCCTTGGAATCAAAATGATGCTTGAATTATCATCATGTATGGATTAGGTTTGAAAAAATCACGTACAATGTTTTGAACAATAATGCTGCCATCAGTGCCAAAATCTAGCATGATCTATTCTCAAATAACATAAAAAATAATTATAAAAATATTGAAAAAGAGGAAGTTGTTCCTATTTTCTCAACTTCAATGCCAATTTTGCTGCGATTGCCCAATATAATACAGTCATTCCGACTGGGAATATCCCGCTTGAAAGAATCTGTGGTACTTGTTCCAATGCCACATTTCCCGAACTGTACATTGCCGC
>JAJCXK010000081.1 GCA_029263475.1 Candidatus Nitrosopumilus sp. | reverse complement strand
TTCCATCGGAGCTTGAGTATGCGGAAGGATACAAAGCCAGAATGGCAGTACTCGAAGAGAAGATGAAGCCAATCGAAGGAGCAGGCGGAAACAGTTCTGACGGAAGCGCAAAGAAAGAAAACTACGAAGATCCAGATTAAGAAAAATCTATCTTAATAATTATGGAAATAGTTAAAAGAAAATAAGTGTTATAGTAAGAAGCGTCATGAGTAGCGTTCAAAAGATCTTTGACTGGAAAACGTATATTTTTACAGCACTAGCAGTGATCTCATTTTCAAATTTTGTAGTGGTGTTATTTGGACAGACCATACCAGGCATCCTCATAGCATTTTTCAAAGTGACAGGAGAGTATCTAATTTTAGGAGCAGTGTGTATTTTTGCCCTCACTTGGATTCTAAAAGCAAAACCCCACAACAAACCTAGAAGATATTCACTGATAATCTTTGATGTGTTTGGAGAGAAAAGTCAGATTGAAGACATACGAACAGAATTTAAAACATTAGATGTAGCGTGGAGTTTCATGAAACAATACAAAAAAGCATATCGTCTGTATAATTTTGCATTAATCTCAGATACCACAAAATCAGACACGATAAAATTAGACAAACCGACAATTGTCAGATACATATAATTTTAAATTAATTGTCAATGAACTGAAAAAAATCAAATCATCACCATAATGAATTATTTGTAGTATTACACAAAATCAATGAAATTAAACACATTATAAGAAAAAAGCAAAAAAACGAATTTGTACTATACAAAAGAGTGCAAAACAAAAATTACCAAAATCAACACCATAACAAAAAACGATATCAAATATTTATTTTTCAGTGTTCAGAGGAAAAATTTAGAAAAATGAAACGTATACTGTAAATCAAGGCACTGTAAATTTAAACGAATGCAGATTTCATCAACCGCAATAAGTGAGTAAAAAATGTAAACATCCATTCTTCACACATCATAAGGCACATCTAAAATAGTCAAGTATTTACCATGTAGCACATACAAGACAACATTGAAAATTCGAATATTTCACAACAATGAAACCATTCGCGTATATCATGCCCCGCAAGATGTGGTAGTAAAGCCCAAGGCAAAAAAAGTTGAAATACACGATACCAACGGAGCACTACTCGAAACATACGATTTAGTTGATAAAAAACTGTCATGGTTGGAAGACCCAGATATAGACACTGCAGAAATTATGTTAGATTTGAAAGTAACCAGATAGTGTAACAATTACATGCATGTCATATTTTACTCACGGATTAAACACATCGATACATTGAGAAATTTTATCACATGTTTTGACTTTAATGTAAAATCACAAAATAACGTAAAAACCACAGTAGGTTCAGATTTTTATCCAAGAAACGTAAAGAATTAGAATGAAGTTTTCAATTTTGGCTGATTCGTTTCACAAAATGGAAGGTACCAGAAAAAGGTTAGAGCTTACACAGTTTCTTGTAGAACTGTTTGAGAAAACACCTAACGAGGTTATTTCTAAAATTGTATATCTCATACAAGGGAAACTAAGACCAGATTTTGAAGGAATCGAGTTAGGCGTTGCAGAAAAAATTGCGATGAGATCAATATCAAAATCATCAGGAATTGCAATGAAAAAAATCGAGGAAGAATACAGGAAAAATGGAGACATAGGACATGCAGCATCCATAATACTTGAACAGAAAACACAGATGACCTTTCTTGTAGAAGACATCACAGTAGAAAGAGTGTATGAAACACTGTTTAGAATTTCAAATCTAGAAGGATCTAGGTCCCAAGATATGAAGATGAAATACATATCCAGTCTGCTAAATGATGCAACATCATTAGAAGCAAGCTATATTTTGAAAATTTTGTTGGGAAGTTTGAGGTTAGGAATAGCAGAAAACACAGTCATGGATGCGTTAGCTATAACATTTTCTGGCGATAAAAACAATAGAAAGATTTTGCAGCACGCATACAATGTCTCCAGCGATTTAGGAAAAGTTGCAGAAACCATTGCAACAGACGGGATAAAAGGCATTAAAAAATTTGAGATAGTTCTGTTTAATCCAATCAGACCGATGCTTGCAGACAGAGTAAAGAGTGAGGAGGAAGCGATTGAAAAATTTGGAAACGAATTTGCAGCAGAATACAAATTAGACGGGGAAAGAGTACAACTCCACATAAAAGGAAAAGAAGTGGTGTTATTTTCTAGAAGTTTGGAAAATATTTCAAGCTATTATCCAGACATCATAGAAAAAATTCCAGAAAATATTCAAGCAGAAAACATAATTTTAGAAGCAGAAGCAGTGGCAATCAATGAGAATACGGGCGAATTTTTACCATTTCAAGAATTGATGCATAGAAGAAGAAAATACAAGATAGAAAAAGCAGTAACGCAGTATCCAATTACGGTAAACTTGTTTGATATTTTATACTGTAATGGAAAAAGCTGTTTAGAATTAAGCTATAAAGAGAGAAGAGAGAAGATGGAAAAATATGTCAAGGAAGATAACTTTACAAAATATATCCCGATGGGCATCATTACAAATAAAAATGAGATAGAAGACTTCATGGAAAATAGCATTAACGCAGGAAGTGAAGGATTGATGTTAAAGATGCTAGACAAATCATATCAAGCAGGTTCAAGGGGAAGTCATTGGTTAAAACTAAAACGCGAATATCAGAACGATTTGGGAGACAGTTTGGATCTTGTAGTAATAGGAGGATTTTTTGGTAAAGGGAGAAGAACTGGGAATTATGGAACACTCTTGCTAGCAACGTATGATGAGGATGAAGATACGTTCACCAGCATTTGTAAAGTAGGTACAGGGTTTTCGGATGAAAATCTAGATCAAATATATCAGATCTTAAGTCCACAAGTCACGATTAAGAAAAATCCACGTATTACAAGCGAAATGGAGGCAGACGTGTGGTTTGAACCTGAATTGGTAATTGAGGTAGTAGCATCAGAGATCACACTCAGTCCAATTCACAAAGCAGCAATGGATAAAATTAGAACGGATGCAGGACTAGCTTTGAGATTTCCAAAATTTACAGGAAAGATCAGAATTGAAAAAATTGCAGAAGATGCATCCACAAACGAAGAGGTAATTGCATTGTACAAAGGACAAAAAAAGGTGGCACATGAGAAAAATTTGATATAATAATGCTTAAAACACCAAAAAACGTAAAGGATTTAAATTACCTCATGGTCTTTTAACTTTTGTTATGTATAGTGGAGAGCTTGAAGTTCAAGCAAAAAGAAAGGCTATAGCAGTATTACAAGATGAGATCAACAGAATCCTCAACGCATCAAGGGAACTAGCAACATTGCCAGATCTCATGATGAAAAAAGACAAGACGGGTATCAAGAGCACGTTGGCACAGATTTCAACAATAGAAGAAGAGGTTGAGAACTTGAGAAGAAAAATCACTCGAGAGGTAGCAGATGTGGGAGGATTAATCATGAACAGAGAAAATCTCCTGAATACAGCATATACAATGGATGAAATTGCAGGCTATATCACAGGTATTTCATTCAAGCTTGCAAACGTAAAGATAACAACGCTAAAGAGTGCAGGACTGGACAAGGATATTACAAATCTGATTGAACTGGTAGTAGATCAAGTTTACAAGTTAAATGAAATCATCAGAAGTCTAAACACAAACACTGCAAACGCAATTGAATTAGCTCAAGAGACACAAACTATAGAGAGAGAGATAGACATCAAGTACAGACAAGCCACATTAAAACTTCTATCAGAGGTGACAAACACCAAGGAGTTATTGTTGATTAAAGACGTTATTGAAGGAATAGAAGAAATGGCAGATAAATGTCAAAAAGTTTCGGATTCTTTCATATTGCTAGCATTAAGTTTGTAGTTAAAAATACACATCATACAATTTATTTTATAATTTAAAAGAGAACATAATTCAGATAGAGAATTCATATACGCATAAAATTTTGGACAAATGATGAAATGTGAATTGGTTGAAAACAGAATCATCGTATGGAGCATAGAAGACTCACGTAAGCTCTTCAGTCAAGGATACTATGGAAAACCCATAGGAATTCCAAAACCAAAAATTGAAGAAATTGATGCACCTTTAATTTTAGATCTTATAGAGGGATTATACCTATTGGAAAACAAAAGGATTTCCATTACAAAATCAAAACAAAAAGTAACCATAGAAAAATTAATTGAAATTTGTAAAAAAGAAGTTCATGAATTTGATAAAAAATATTTGGTTTACAAAAACTTTAGAGACAAGGGATACATAATAAATCCAGGAATAAAATTTGGCTGTGACTTTGCAGTATATCAGAAAGGTCCAGGAATTGATCATGCACCTTTTCTAATTCAAGTTTACACAAGAAGTGAAGCAATTACATCCACTGCAATTGTTCTTGCAGGAAGACTTGCAACTACAGTCAGAAAACAGTTCATTCTTGCAATTCCAAAAGGCAAGAACAACGTAGACTTTTTGGCTCTGGATTGGTGGAAAGCCTAGACAGACTTAATGTGACCAGCTATTCTGTCATAAATTTCAAAGAGATCTTTTGTGATTCCAAATACAATATGATTATCCCATTTGCCCCTAATCCTAATAGCTTTATCAGTAGGTTCTACGTATATTGTAGCATCTTTAACGGATTGTCTTTCAATCATCTTGTTTAGTTCACCATCATCATTTAGCTTTGAGGCCAGACTTCCAGGACCGTTCCATTGAACTTTAGACACAGTTTTTTCAGCAAAATGACCATTCGTGGTTAGGACAGTTTTTGCAATATAATTCCCATAATTAGATCCAGATTCTTTTCTTACAATAAAATGGGCTTGAAATCTATCTAAAGCGCCCCATGGAAGTGGATTTGGATCTTGCATTGCTATCCCTTTTGAATAATTTGTACAGCGTCAATGTTAGAGTTTTGAATATCAAGACACCCCTTGTTAGTCACCATCCTAGGCGTCTGGGAGAAATATCTACTATAGTAATCATCATTTTCAACATCATCAGTTCCAATTTCCTTGGAAACAGAATCAACACCAATATCTTTTAGCATTGCACTGAACTTTTCAGGCCATGATTGATAGACAAATGTATCAGACTCAGAATCATGCATTAAGAATCGTGAATCATACCCACAAATAAAGTTAGTCAGATTAGTTTTATCTACTTGAGGTTAATTTAGGCACGCCTCTATAATTCATTTTAATATCGATTATGAAAAATTTACAGAATATCAACAGTTCAAATTTCCATATTTTTTGGAACGTGTGAAAGAAGAAGAGGGATATGATTTTCACAGAATCACAACATGTCTATATAAAACACTTTTTTGATGAACATGTCATTGTTAAAGTGGGTTATATTATTACCAATTTTCTTCTTGAGTGCAACTATTTCACATACTCATCTCACTACAATGTCATCAGATAACGATTATTGGGATTTTGACAATAATGCGTTACAAGCGATATGGGCAGAAACCAATTATGAAAATTTAGAGAAAGATATAGTGGAAGTGGAATGGCTTAAAGATGAATATTCTTCATCGGATACAGGTATTGTCAGGGTTACAGATGTCAATAATTATTTGGACCCCACAAAAAAAGATCACATACAGATTGAGGTATTCTCAGAGTCAGATTTTGCCGGAATCAAGATAAATCTGATTGAAACAGATAAAAAATCAGGAATATTTGAAGATTCCATTAGTTTTACAATTAATGAAAAATCATCTAGTGAAAACAAGTTGTTAAGAATTTCTAATGGAGATGTAATAACTGCAAAATATACGGATAAGTCATTACCAGAATATTACCCTCGTGAGTATGATATTATTAATACAGCCACAATTACTTCCAAAGAATCACCAAAAAATACAGACGTAGCAGTAAATCTTAATCACGACACATACAGTTGGATGGACAAAGTGTTAATCACCGTGGTAGCACCAGATTTTAATTTTGACAATAAATTAGTTGATGAGATTGGATCTAAAAAAGAAAAGAAAATAACAATACATACAAGAAATCAAATTCTTGAAAATTACAAACTATTGGAAACTGGGGCGGATACAGGAATCTTTGTGGGAGAAGTGACGTTAGCTGGTTTTCCTCATGATGTAGATGGAAATGTAAGAACAGGTAACGAGAAGGGCATAGATATTGCAAGCACAGACCCAACAGGCACAGGTCCTAGTGATGGAATATTACCAGTAGAAAAAGAAGACGGCATCACGATAATATTTGAGATCGGAGAAATCTTAGCAGATTCAGCACAGATTCAATGGAATATTGGTGAAATTTTTTGGGATGAAAAAATCTATCCAACCTCAGGAGAAGGAACAATTCGCGTAATAGATCCAGACATGAATCTAAATCAAAATTCTGAAGATAGTTTTGAGATCGATGTTTGGTCCGATGAGGATTTAGCAGGTCTTAATCTAACCGTGACAGAAACAGGAATCAGAACAGGAATATTCGAGGGGCAAGTTTTTTTTACAAATTCGAAAGAATCTTCCAATGACACCCTAAGAGTTGCAGAAGGAAGTACAATTATGGCGGAATATGAAGACAACACATTACCACACCCGTATGGAATAACAGATGAAGTCCATATTACTACAACATCAATAACGGGTACAATTATCCCATCTTCAGAAAGAATCTCCTTATCCAATCTAGAAGCTGTGAATATATGTGGAATCAAACAAGAGACGTATTCTGTGGATCAGCAAGTACAAATCATTTCAAACATGTCAGAAAATCAAGATAGTTGGCGACAATCATTCGTATATTTGGTGTTGATCGAAGACATCGATAAAGAAACAGTCTCATTAGGACAAATCATAGGGCATTTAGAGGGAGATCAATCATTTAGTCCATCAGTATCATGGGTTCCAACCGAGACAGGAACGTATGATGTAACAGTGTTTGTGTGGGAATCAATGGATGATCCAACAGCCTTAGCTCCGCCATTAGCCACTACCATTACCATAACATCAGATAATGATAACACATTACAAGAATCATGTCCACCGTTAGAAGAATCTCAAAATAGCACTACAGGCATTTTCAAAATTTTACCACCTTTAGAAAGAGCTCCCGCTTCTGATTGTAAAATCGCAGACATAATAGGTTACAGCATGAATAACTTTTCAGTAGGCCAATTGTCACATATCGTGTGTGATATTGTAAACCATCAAGAGAAGATTCAATCATTCACATACGTAGTACAAATTAAAGATGAAGAAAACACAACTGAGTCAATATCATGGATTCAGGGTAGTTTGCATCCAGGACAATCATTTAGTCCATCAGTATCATGGGTTCCAACCGAAGCAGGAACGTATGATGTAACAGTGTTTGTGTGGGAATCAATCCATAATAGGATAATATTATCCCCACCCATTTTACTAGAAAATACTGTTGTAATTGAATAAATTAGAAGGATGTCAGATAAAAAAATATTCAATCCACAATGTTTTTCATAAAATACTCATTACAAATGTATAGAAATCAAGACAATAAATCAGCATTAAAATCAAGAATAGAAATTAGTAATTTATTCACAAAATAAGACAGACATATCAATTTATAAAAAAAGGAACATATTTCTAGAAATATACATTGCACTAATAAAAAAAGAACACGGATAAAATAGACAACAAAATTGAAAAATTCAAAGAGCCACATTACATTGGTTCTTGTATTAAACAAAACAAGAATTGCTTGAACAAAGAAAAACAGAGACTAGATTATTTTTCAATTTTAAAATTAGAAAGGGTTATTGAGAATTCTCATTGTTATTAGTTAGTAGATTTTTTCTTTATCAACTTTCTAACAATAGCAAGAATACCAGCGACAAGTAATGCAGGAACTAAGCCTACAAGAATAACCTCTGAAATTAGACTTGGTTTTACTTCTACGTTTATACTGTCAGTAGATGTCCCATTATTACTGTCAGTAACTGTTAACGATACAAGATAATTTCCATCTAAATTATAAGTATGGTTTAGAACACGGAGATTGGAAGAATTACCATCCCCAAATTCCCACTGATAATCATCTATGCTTCCATCAGGATCATATGAATCTGCAGCTGAGAACATTATCGGACGATCTATCTCATAAGGCCCTATTGTCTTAATTACAGATTTTGGAGGTTCATTATCATGAGGCTCTACATTTACAATAACAATTGTAGAATGCTTTATTCTTTCTTCAAAACCGGTCACGATTACGGTATATTGATCAGGTTCAATACTTTCTGCTGCATGTACAGATAAAAGGGCAGTACTTGGAGGGAACAAATTATCTGGTTTGATTTCACATTTAATGTTTTTAGATGCATCATAGCATGATAAAGAGATCTTTTTTGTATCATCGCCCTCTAAAGAAACCAAAATGTTTGATATGACAGACTTTCCGGGCATAATGGTCATAGAAGTAGGATCTGTATTGATGGAAAAATCAAAATTATCAGCATCGCCATCACATCTATCACCTATGCCATTATCATCATTATCTCTTTGTCTAGGATTCCATTCCTTTGGACAATTATCATCATAGTCTAGAATTTCATCTTCGTCATAATCAGCAGGACCCATCGGAGTATCGTCACAATAATCACCTATTCCATCATTATCAGAATCTTGTTGATCTCTATTTCCATAATCTGGACAATTGTCATCAGAATTTTTAACACCATCATCATCAGCATCATCTACAGAAGGAGCTACATCATGACAACCATCCCAATCTTCATAATTATTGAAAGATTCTGATTCATTCGGACAAAAATCATAAGAATCCGAGATTCCATCTCCATCAGCATCAGGAGACTTGTCAAAACAACCATCATCATCTTGGAAGTCATTATTTGTTTCAGATTCAGAAGGACATTCGTCCAAATAATTTGGCACCCCATCATCATCAAAATCAGGAGGATTTATCGCAGATTTTGCTGTCAATATAAGATTATCAGATTTTGTATATGGTGGAGGCAATGTATAATCAGCATAACTGACATAAACAAAATCCTGATCCGATATATTCAATAGATTTCGATGAGATTCTTTTTCAAGATCAAAAAGTACAGAGCCTTCAAAAACTCCTGTTGAAAAATTAGTTTCAGTCAACTTCATTATGGTTCCAGAAGGATCTGAATCAGACCAGATTTTAATACGAACTACATCAACCATTTCAAGATTAAGATTCATGTCTGGATCCACTACACGAACTACACCGTAACCATAATGAGAATAACCAAAATCATCCCATTGAATATCACCGATATTCCATCGTATTAATGCCGAACCAATTACAAATTCATCAGGACTAAATTCAAAAGAGACACTAATCCCATCATGTTCCTCAGATTCTATGAAACCATCAGCAGAGTTTGTCGTATGAGTTTGTGGAATAGTATCAAACCCATAAACATCACCAGTTTCAGGATTACCATCAGCATCATGAGGAAAACCAGTTAACGTCACTTCTCCCACAAAGATTCCTGTATCAACCCCAGTTTCCAATAGTTTGTATTGATCAATCTTATAACCACGGGTGGATATATTTACTGCTGCTTTTGGATCGTCACCGATTTTGTCTATGGATTCACTATCAGAATTATGATCAGGGGCATTAATTGTGATGTATACTTTGTCAGTCCAAGTATAGATTTTTTGATCAAATTCTACTGTTGCCCCATAATTAGTTGTAAATATGGAATTTCTAGACTCATCAAATTTTTGTCCTACATAGTCAGCATATGTAGGACCTGCATCAATATACTCAAGCACAATAGATTCACCCCTTTCTAGTCTAACATCGTTTAACTCAAGAGGCATTCGAATCACATTTTGAAATATTCCAGTAGATGGTCCTGTTTCGATAAAATTTGGATGAAGAGGATCAAAAACTGTAGATTCGTTCCCTAAACTTCCAAGTGTGACATTAGCATTATGTGAATTCCAACCTAGTATATCAAGATCATATTCATCATTAATATGAGAATCTAAATTCAAATCCGGATCAATTAATGTTAAAACAATGTCTCTACCTATTACATACACAACATGATCAGTTTGAAGTACACCGTTCATAAGAACAATTGCTGCAGAATCTTTTACTTCATCAATTTGACCATCTGAATTTTTAGAATCAACATATTCTACCGTAAGTATGTCATCCTGTAATATACAAAAATTATTCACCCTTGGTTCTTCGTCAAATCTAACTAATGGAGTATCACCGTAAATTTTATCATTGCCCAAATATTTTGTAGTTGGGGGACATAATTTAGATGATGGACCATCAGTATATCTAATTGTCAAATCAAATTCAAAAATTCCACTATCAAGATCAGTTTCAGCAATACCCCCAATCTGCCTAATTTTATCAAGATTCGTTCCTCGTGCATTATCACCCACATCCAGAACACCAGTAGGATTAGGTGTATTTCCTCCAGCATAAGCGAGAACCATTGTTTTTCCTTCTCTAAAAATTGAAATTTTTATTGGTCCAACAGTGCTGTTGTCCAAATCATATGAGATGGAGTCAATAACAGATGGTGAGGAATTAAAATCTGCATCATCAATTCTGACATGGATAGTCACATCACCCGTCCCTATAGTTTCTGTAGATTCATCAATATTCCCAACAATGCTATTTTTATGAATTGGGAATACGTTAATGTTATTTGCATCTTCTAAATCGGGAATATTTTCAAAATCATCTAAACTTCCCCAGGGTACAGGATATATCGTTCTATCAAGAATAACGGAACCAGAATAACCCAAAAAATCTTCTTTAGTTTCTGCCCATATAGCAGGTATGAAATCACCATATGAAATCTCAGGACTATGCTCAGATACAACACCATCAGAATGTTGAAGTATAGAAAATATACAGAATAGAATCAAACTAGGCAGGAAAAACTTAGAGGTATTCATTTATGACACGAATGAGTTCTAGACTTAATTTAAGGTTCCATAACTATTGACAAAAAACTCATGACAAGAAAACAGTACAAAATAACATTAGTTCAGATAGAAAAATATTAAATAAAAAATCAAAGGAAAGTGAAGGTTTCAATCATTTTTGCCCATTTCCAACTACAAATATCATTCACAACATATCTTTTCAACAATGAATATCATCATAATTTTCTAGATGAATAAAAAAAGCCCAATCCAATTAAATTTGAATTAAAATTGTGAAACGACTGAAATAAAGATATCAAGAAAAATTCCCAAATTAAGATCAATTGAAATAAATATCATTAAAATCGGGTTAAAATATTATGCTAAAATTTCAAGGTAAAACGGCATTAATTACAGGCAGTGGGACTGGAATAGGTTTAGCCATTGCCACAAAATTTGTTGAAAATGGAGCAAGTGTAATTATCCTTGGAAGAAGAAAAGAAGTGTTAGAAGAAGCAGCGAAACAACTCGAAGGAAAAATTCCTGAAAACAGTGGAGCGCCAGTTAGAATTTTTGCAGGAGTTGATGTAGCTGATGAGACTGCAATGAATAACATGTTTGATTCACTAAAAAATGATAACGTTACAGTAGATTACATAATTAACAATGCAGGAGTTTCAGGACCGGTTACATGTTTTGCAAATGCACCACTAGATGAATTCAAAAGTACTATTGCAATACACCTAACAGGTACATTTTGGGGTTCAGTACAAGCACTCAAAGTAATGAAAGAAGGTGGAAAAATTATTACAATTTCAACGTTCTTTACTGAAGAGAGACCATTAGAGCAAAGACCATACAGATTCAGAAGTCCTTACACTGCATCACAAGGTGCAAAGAATAGACTAGCTGAAGCAATGTCATGGGAATTAACAGATAAAGGAATCATATCCATTGCAACAAACCCAGGACCAGTTCACTCTGACAGAATTTACAAGACAGTTTATCCAAAAGCTGCATCAGAATTTATGAGAGTCAGTGGTTTTGAAGATCTAAGCCCAATTGAAGTTGAAGAAGCAAAAGATGATTTGTTAGAATGCATACTGGCAGATGGAGTAGACACTGAAGGAATTACAAAAACAGCAGAAAAATTTGCAAATGGAAAAGATGTTGTCAAATTAACTGAGACATTTACAAGGTTATTAGAACAAATTCAAAAGCTTGCAGGAAAAATTCAAAACAATACATCACATATGATTGCAGATCAAGAGTTTCTAAAACAATCACAAGTTTCAGAATCAGTTCTCAACTTGTGTGATGATGAAATTGCCGCCATACTAAACGGAAAAGTAATTCCAGGAGACAGAGTCTTTTATCCTGTAAGAGCACATATTGGAAATGTAACACCAGGGGTTCATCAACCAGACTTTGGAGGAAAAGCAATTGTATTTACAATTGATGCAACTGACAAAGTAGATGCTGAAAGAGTAGAATTTTTGGCACAACATGTAGAGAAAAATGGAGGAAAGGTTGCATGTTTCATTTCAGAATCAACCCCAAAAGAGATCCAAGAGCAGATTAGTGGAAAATTCCATTCTCATATAGTAGATATTACAAATCCCAATGAGGTTGAAAAATGGCTAAACACAGCTAAAACAAACATTGGGGACATTCTAGCAGTTATTCACTTTACGGGTAAACTTCCAGAAGTTGAAAAATTAACTGAATTAGACAGGTCAGAATGGGAAGCACTTACTGCAAAATTCATCTCAACTCCAGCTACTGTAGCACAAAGAGCACTCGAACAATTTGTGCCAGGTGGTGCTAAAGACCCACGACTTTACAAAGATACAAAAGGTGCAATTATGATAATTGGTCCAGATTTACCAAGTGGGAGAAAAGTTTCAGGAACAAAGAGAGCTCAAGTAGAAGTGTTCAGGGGAGCACTAAGACCATTTACAACTACAGTTAATCAAGAACTAAGTGATGTCCTTAAATCAAAAATTAGGATGTTTACAGTTTTCCCAGGTACTGTAGCAGGCGGAGAGCCAAGTAATGAAAAAATTGCAGATGCAATTAATTTCCTTGTGTCAGACAATGCAGATTCATCAGCAGAAATAGTGTTCTGTGTTGATGAATCAAGGTAAGAATGAAAAAATTTTCAGAGTTTAGTGTAGGAGATTCATTTTATTCCACGTGCAGCATATCCGATAAAGAATTAGAAGAATATATGAAATTCTCAAGGTTGAAAAATGCATTCTTGAAAGATAAACGGAAAGGAGAACAACAGTTGGTTTCAGGAAGAGCAATTCTATCCAGGATGGAAGGTGAATTTACTAGATTAAATCAAATTTATGGAAACGACATAATCTTTCTTGGAACAGATGGTGATGCAGAATGGGGAAATAGAAACACCAGATTTCTCAAACCATTTTACACGGATCAGGTTTTGAAATTAAAATTTACAGGATCACAAAAAGAAGACGTTGATGATGCGTTTGGAAAAATCATGGTTGACTATGAGGGAAAATCACAAGATGAGGAACTAATTGTGATTGCCAAAAAAAATATCTACAGAATAAAGAAAGAGCCTCCAAGATAGGATGCGAAAGAACTATCTACGGCTCATCAATGTCATCATCGTTTCTTCGCGATAGCATATTGGAGTATACAACATGGTCATGATACAGCATGTTAAATTGGCATTTAAAAAAATGCAGAAATGATGTCAATATAATTTTAGAAAAATAAAGAAAAAATAAACTTCCGTAATCACAAGATCAGACATAAAGCCCAGACAAAAACAAATAGAAAAAGATTTGAAATTATAGAAATCAGAATCCAAACAGATTAGAGTGCCCATACATGGAATCCAAAAACATCTTTCCAGCGGCAATTAAAAGCACCACAGTGACAAGGATTTGTAGATATCTCTCCCTAACATGCAGGGACAGTCTTGCACCGACCAACCCTCCAAAGAAAGAACCAACAGCCAACAACCCAGCCTGAAGAAAGTCAGGATGTCCCAAAATGCTATGCACGACAACCCCAGACAGGGATGCAAAAAACAGTATGAGCTGTGATGTAGGCGCAGCCTTTTTCATGGCCATCCCCATTCCGACCACCATCAGCGGAACGAAGATTATTCCACCGCCGATTCCAAAAAAGGATGAAATAATTCCCGCAAAGAAACTGGCACACACAGCAAATATGGCCATTTGTTTTGACAGGGTTTTTTCTTTTGTCTCAATTTTTTTTCTTAAGAGAATATAGATTGATGATGCGATCAACACAAAACCAAACAATATTTTAAAAATATCAGGCGTGACATCATTCGATATAACAGCGCCCAAGGAGGTTCCAGGAATTGTAAGCAGTCCAAGTTTAACACCCAATGAGAAATCAATTCTCTTTTGCCGGGAGTATGAAATGGTGGATGCAGTTGCATTGCTTAACGCCGCAAAAAGACTATTGCTCGCAGCAGCAGTTGGAGGAAACCCCAAAAATGTCAATACTGGAACTACGATTATTCCCCCACCCAGTCCAATCATCGACCCTAAAATTCCGGCGGCAAATCCCAACAGAACTATCCATAACTGTTCGATCATGACAATTAAGAATCATATGGAGATATTGTATATTACATCTTGTGTTAATTTGTGATTAGAAATTTCCAAAGATATCCATTTTCATTGGTAGTTATTTCAAGTAACATTGATTTTTCAGTCAAACCGTTAATTGTTGATTTGCTTGTTGCAGACGTATTTTCCAGATGATGCGAGTTTGCAGCATCAATCCACAGGGCAACAGATTCAAAACTTCCAGGCTTTTTCTCTTCCCAACAGTCACAGACAATTGATTTGATCATGGAATTTACGACAATCTTGATATCCTCAAGTTGGGAAACAGAGGAATCAGTTTGAATCACACCTATCACATACTGAGGAAAAGCATTACTGCCAACCATCTGTATGTTTCCAAGGTATTGGTATTTTGAATTCAGTAATTCCGTAGAAGTACAGTATTCTATAGAATCCTGAACCAAAACATCCGAAAAAAATGTACAGTATGTATCAATAGAAAAGCCATTTAGTTTTAATGGTGATGACATTTTAATGCCAAGTAATTGCAAATCATTCTGCAATTCCTTGTTGGTGTCAACGTAGGATATGGAAAG
This sequence comes from Candidatus Nitrosopumilus sp., assembly GCA_029263475.1. Classification (GTDB taxonomy): domain Archaea; phylum Thermoproteota; class Nitrososphaeria; order Nitrososphaerales; family Nitrosopumilaceae; genus Nitrosopumilus. Next base: position 88,059 of record JAJCXK010000081.1, on the reverse strand, counting down.
AATATTTGACTGCGGTGAAACGCCATCAACATTATCAGACATCAAAACATATGAAAGCGAAATGATGATTGTCACCACTGCCACAGATGAAATCAACATCATCTTATTCATCAAAAACGTTGGAAAAACATTCCAACATAAGGCTTTGTAATATCAGATTGAGATTATAGTCAATACAGAATCTTTTGTAATGTTATTTTGATCAATAAAGCCCGATGTCATTTCAAGGACATATAGCGCCTCACCCTCAGGAACGATGCTCTGACATGTGGTTATTTCCAACGCGGTCTTGCATGGAGGGACATCTTTTTCAATGTGAACAATTTTTCCCCCATAGTCAAACCAAATCATGTCCAGAGAAAACTGCATGTTGAGCATCCAAAGTGAATAAAGCCCAGGTTCCTGAAACACGAAAATCATCCCCTGATCTAAAGGTAACTGATCTTGAAACATCAGCCCCCTAACACGTCTGGGTTCGGTATCAGCAATTTGCACTTCAATTGGAACATCATCCAGCATTATTGTCCCCCTTGGAAATTCGACAGACTCCAACTTGCTGTCACTTGGAAGAGTCATCATCCCAACAACGCCGATAATTACAGCTGCTATAGTGACAGGAATTAATGCCTGCGCCCTGGTAGTCATACGTGAATTCGGTTCAATCCTTTTAAAAACTAAATGAGATCACAATACTGAATTCTTAAAGTCACGGATTGAAGAGATATTGCTTTTTGTCTGATGGCCGACATCATGCAATGTCGAGCCATTGTATTTTTTGTCAAGATATCTTCCCGCAACTATCAGTGGACCTCCAATAGCACATGTAATCCCAGTAGGTTCTGGAATCCACAGCATCAAGAATCCCACCTTCTGAAGCTTTTTCCCAGGTGCAGATGCTTTTCGTAGTGCGCCTAGCGAGCGTACGGTATGCTTATCATCAAAACCTGTGATTTCAGAATACAAATTAGCTCTACGTTTAGCAGAATCAGAGAATTTTCTCAGATTATCTAGACGTACCTTTAGGGGATCAACCATGCCATTTCTGATTCAAAAGAGAATAGTTAACAAACAAAGATCAACTACGGTCACATGCAGGTCAACAAAGAGTAACCAGAATCAACTGAAAAGACATCCAATTATACAGGATTTATCGTAGTTACAAATACACATGAAGATTAAAGATTCTAAAAGGCTGGATTCCATCAAGGCAGCACATCAGCTAGAAAGAACCCGTTCAAGTACAAGAAAGGAGGATTACTTGGAAATAATTGCCGAACTGGTAGAACTGAAAGGATATGCCACCACGCTGGATATTTCAAGACATATGCATGTAAGCGCACCCAGCGTTACCAAAATGCTGCAAAGACTAGACGAGGACGGATTTTTGGAATATGAAAAATATCACGGCATAAATCTAACAAGCAAAGGAAAACAAATCGCAGAAGGTATCAGGCAAAAGCACGGGATATTGCTAGAGTTTTTTGAGATTTTAGGGGTAGGCTTTGACACCGCAAACCAGGATACCGAAGGAATAGAGCATCATTTGAACCCAAAGACCATAAAACAGTTGAGAAAATTCATCACATTTCTCAAAGCAAATCCCAAGATAACAGATGATTTTAAAAATCTTTGAGAACTATTTGAATATCATTTTGAGAAGACGAATTGTCAAGAATATCCCTTGCAAGTTCAGAGCGTTTTGGAATTTTAATTTGTCCTTTCTTACCAATACGAACAGACGAAACAAATTTTTCATTGACTAGTATGTCAGCATGCATCGAAGTATAATCCCTATCTACAAGAAATAGCAGAGACGTCTTTGATTCTGAAAAAGAGAATGGGACATTATCAGACAATGAAGAAGATTTTTCGGAGCTTTTTTGCACCACGTCGATGTGTACCTTTAGGAGTTTTTCAAGTTCGCTTATGTTTGAACCTCCTCGTCCAATGATTGACGCGATGCAACGTTCTTCCACAGATACCTTTACCCGGTTATCAGAAAGAATTTCAACTTCCACCCCAGGATCATACCGTCTAAAAATTTCCTTTATCTTATCCTCTGCAAGCTTTTCAATCCCTATTCTGTCAACCTTTTTTCCAACGGGGACAATCACATTTTCTTCTCCAAACGTGTAGATTTCATGCTCCAAAACATCGTCTTCAAAGTTTCTAATCTCAATCACAGGCCTTGCAAGATCAGATTCCGTCATCCCGGTTGGCACTTTGACTTTTAATTCCAGGTCGTAGACCTTTTGAATCTCTCCAGCCTTCACAAAAACCACAGTGTCCAAAATATTTGGGATTATTCCAAGCTCAATCTTCCCTATGAAACGCTGAATCGCATCCAGTGGCGAATTTGCGTGAACAACACCGACCATGCCCACACCAGTTAATCGCAAATCAGCAAACGTGCCAAAGTCCTCCCTTCGCCTTACCTCATCAAAAATGGTATAGTCTGGCCTCACCAGCAACAAGATATCCGCAGCATTATCAAAGCTGCCGTCTAGCTTGCCATACTGGGTAACACCGGTTTCAACTTGCAAGTCACGAGGAGACTCGAATGTTTTTACGATTTTTCCCTTGTTGTGGTAAAAATTTGCAAGGCCAGACGCAAGGGTACTTTTTCCTGAGCCGGGAGCGCCAGAAATCACAATCCCCTCAGCACCATCAGAAAAGCGTTCCATCAGCTTTTCTGAAACGTCATAGTCATCAAGGGTAAGGCTGACAATGGGATGAACTATAGTTATCTCATAGGATTCAGAAAAAGGAGGATACGTAATGGCTATCCTGTAATCATCATACTGCACAACGGATGTACCAGTTTTAGAAATTTCCAGAGTAGCAGAATCTGAGATGCTCGTAGTTTCTAGAATTTGGGATGAAATCATTTCAAGATAATCACGGGAAAGAACATCATCGGCAACTTTTGTCAACAGAAATTCCCCAGGTTTGCCTTTTTTTGCCAATGGGTACTGATTTTCTTTTAGATGAACACTCATGGTTTCAGAATCAAAAAATTTTAAAAATTCCAACGATTCTTTCTTAATTTCAGATTTTAGAAAAACGGCATCTATTCCTTCTGCTTGTGCAACCAAATACTGCACGCGGTCAGAAGTATAAAGAACGGCATCGTTTTGCTTGGCCATGTCGACAATCAAAGAGTCAATTCTTCCACTGCCAGCAAGCTTTACGTCATCCGATGAGGGATGAGAACCAGATACGATTACATTCAGGCCATAGCCACCAGACAAAGATTTGAGTTTTCCAATTTTTTCTAGACCGACGAATCCCTCATCTCTTTTCTTTAATGCTTGGGATTGCAACTCATCAAAAACGGACTGGGGGATAATAATTTCACAGTTCCTTATTGATCCAGATTCGATCTGAGATACCAGCTTGCCGTTAATGATTACGCTTGTGTCAGCTACAATTTTTGACAAATTTTAAATCAATTTTTGAGTAATCTGATACCCTAAATTGCTTTCCTAAATTTTTCACTCTTAGGATGCTTGAGATTCCGCATGAGAAAATGCCAATCATGTCAAAGTTGACAGGCGATTCTCATTTGTAATCACAAGTAATCATCAGGACAGATAAAATGCGCGATAATTCTGCTTAAAGAAAACAAACTTTTAGAACTAAAATCACTCACTCTCTTGAAAAAATGCTGCAATTGGTAGGAATATCATGGAAAAAGAACATCCAAAAAATAAGGCATTTTATGAGAATTGTACCGAATACTTTGAATTTTTACGCAAAAATGACTCGTCGGACTATGATTTTGAAGATGAATACTACTTTACCATGCCTGCAATATCAAATCACTAGACAGCAGAAGACTTACGAACCCCTCATCACATCATAGCACATGGATTCAATTTTACAGAACCTAGCAGAAAAAGCGGTGAGTTACGCGCAAAGTTCAGGAGTCCAATACTGCGATGCGAGAGCAGAGCAACAAGAAAGGAAATCAGTACTAATAGAAAACAAGCAGATAGATCATGTCAAAACAAACGACGACATGGGAATAGGGATCAGAATTGTAAAAGATGAAGTGTGGAGTTTTTGCTCAATTACAAATCCCCAATCATTTGATCAAATCAAAAATGCGGTGGACAATTCTATTAAGAGTGTCGCATCCAGAATAAAAAATAAAAAAAATAAAATTGATCTTTATCCAAACGTTGCAACGAAAGCGAAGATTGATTTTCCAGTTTTGAAAAAACCAGAACTAGATAAAATAATCAAAATAGGATTAGAGTGCAATGAAATCATTTCAAACATGCCAAAAATTACCAAATCTGTTACCAATCCATGGTATACAGTTAATTCAAAATACTTTGTAAGCAGCGAAGGTTCGGAAATTCTACAAAATCACACAGACACCGTCATGGACATGGTTGCAACAGCACATGAATCCGGACTTACGCAATCCGTAAACATCACAGAAGGTGGAAGGGGGGGACTAGAACAGATAATTTCAGACAAGAAGGTTTTTGAAAGTGCAAAAGAGATTGCATCAAAAGCATCGCATCTACTTGATGCAAAGCCAGCAAAAGGGGAAGAAGCGACAGTAATAATGAATCCGGACTTTGTATCCTTGCTTACACATGAGATACTAGGACATCCATCTGAAGCAGACAGAGTGCTTGGAAAGGAAATGGCGTGGGCAGGAGGCGCATGGTGGAAAGGAAAAATTGGAACCAGAATAGGTTCAGAAGACCTAAACGTGTTTGACGATCCCACGATAAAGGATAGTCTGGGATGGTATCACTTTGACGATGAGGGCGTGGAAACCAAGAAGACGTCCCTTGTTGAAAACGGAATCCTAACCAATCATATGCAAAACAGAGAGACCGCACAGGCATTCAACTCAAAACCCACAGGAAACATGAGGGCAACAAACTATCGATTCATGCCCCTTATTCGAATGGCATGCACATGCATAGGCAACGGTAACTGGAATGTAGATGAGATGATAAAGGAAGTAAAACACGGCTACCTTATCTCAAACATGAAGATACCATCAATTGATATGAAGCGGTACAACTGGAGCATATCATGCCAGTATGCTCAAAGAATCGAGAACGGGGAAATCACGGACTTGCTGAGAGACGTAATTGTAATGGGAACGGCTCCCAGGTTTTTTGAGTCAATTGATGCATGTGGAAACGATTTCACAGTAAGGCCAATAACTAATTGCGGTAAAGGGGATCCCATGCAGTCAATGATCATGGGAAACGGCGGACCAACCGTAAGAGGAACTGCCACGATTAGGAGTGTCAACTAAAATGTACAACAAGATGGAAGCCATAAGACATGAAGTTATGAAATGTACAAAGTGCGAACTCTCAAAGACCAGAATCAAATCGGTTCCAGGCAAAGGGAATTTTAAATCAGACGTGATCTTTGTGGGAGAGGCTCCGGGGAAAAATGAGGATCTGAACGGAGAACCATTCATCGGGATTGCAGGGAAAAGACTCTCAATGGCACTGGATGAAGCGATGGTTTCCAGAGACGACATATACATTACAAACATTGTAAAGTGCAGACCTCCAAAGAACAGAGTTCCAACTACAACTGAGAGAAGCACGTGTCAGGAATATTTGAAGCAGGAAATATCAATCATCAAGCCAAAAATAATCTGCATTCTTGGAAATACTGCGTTTAACTCACTACTAGGAGGTTCTGAAATCATCAAGCACAGGGGCAGAGTAGTACGCAAAGAGGAGCAGTTGTACTTTCTAACCATTCATCCAGCTGCTACTATTTACAATCAAGATCTGATCAAGGTTCTAAAAAGCGACATCATAAAACTGTTTAAGATAATCACAGAAATAAAAGACGGAATAGATATCCAGGTAGACTTTGACTATACTCCCTAGAGAATTTTATTCAAAAGATACGGTTGACGTTGCAAAAAATATCCTGGGGAAAAAAATCATCAGAAAAATTAGAGGTCAGCAAGTATCAGGAATAATCACAGAAACCGAGGCATACAAGCATAAAGATGATCCTGCAAGTCATGCGTTTCACAAGATAACTGAAAGAAACAAGATCATGTTTGGAGATGTTGGCTCAGCCTATGTTTATTTTACATATGGAATGCATTTTTGTTTCAATGTAGTGGCAAGAAATCCAAATTATGCGGCGGGTGCAGTTCTAATTCGCGCAATTAGACCGGAAAATGGCATCAGGGCAATGCAAGAAAACAGAGGACATGTTAGTTTGAAAAATCTCGCAAATGGACCTGCAAAGCTTGCACAGGCCCTTGCAATCACAAAAGAGCACTATGGTTTAGATCTGACAAAAGATTCCAAACTGCACATCTCAGAAGGAATCATACCAGAAGAAGTAATCGCATCACCAAGAATTGGAATAACAAAGGCAACAGAAAGGTTATGGAATTTTAAAATGCAGAATTAATTGTCCTTGGTACTTTTGTCCTTGGTACTTTCATCATTGTTATTTTCATCCAAGGTCCAAGGAGCAAACTTGCCCATGATCCTCACCCAATCTAATTTTAACAGGATCACGATGACTGCAGTCATCATCGCTGCAAAAACTGCAATTCCAACATATATCGGAGTCGCATCGTCGACATTTTCCAAAAACGGCTCTATGAAAGACAACCCGATATAATGTGAGATGAAGACTATAACATAGCTAAGAACAAGCTTACCTGCAAGTGTTGCAACAAAGAACCTTTTCGGATTGTATTTTGCAAGACCCAGCGGGACAAAGATGATATCATCAGGCATCGGCGTTGCTGCGGCAAAAAATGCAGCTGCCGCGCCATATTTTTTTACCAATCTTTCAAATGGACGCATTCTTGTTCTGGTTTTTGCATTCATAATTTTACGCCCTCCAAAGCTTACAAAGAATATGATTTGTTTTGCAACTGTTGCAGTCACTGCAGATATCAATGCCAGGGCATGCAAGTCATATTCATTGCCAACAGACATCGTGGCAAGAAACAAGAATCCAGGTAACGGAACAAACGGAACCAGTGAGCCAAAGAAATTGATTAGTGCTAGAATCAGGTATCCATCATCGGTCGCAAATGGAAGAACATCACCTAGTTCCATAAATCAAACTGCTTTTCAGGCATTATTTAATCAAATCTTGAACAAAAAACATGCAATTCATTAAAATATCATCTTTTTGAACTTCGAACATGGCAAAAAAAGACTTTGAGAAGATTTGCGATACAATTGCAACCATCAGTCCATTTATCAGATTCGTAGGAGTAATTGGCGAAAGTGGCGAACTAATGGCATACAAGCGAAGGGCAGAGATGATTCCGCTTCTAAACGAAAAGAATACCCAATACCAGTTCTCACATATTGCGATGAAGACAGATCTTGAGGGTTTCTTTGACAAGAATCTCGGAGAAATTGAATTTGTCTGGGAAGAAAGAAAAAAAGTTCAGACAATATCCTTTGCAGTCAAGAAGCAAAGAGTGTGGATATCAATTGATAAGAAAGTAATTAGATCCGAAGTGCTAAGGATCATAGATTCCTGCTTGCCAATAGTAAAAAAATATTCGCAATAAATTGAAATGTCCATACTGTGAAATTAACTTGGATTCATTAAACATGCCAGATGGACTAAAACACATTTTAGAACACAAAAAAGAAAGCCAAAAATAATTTATTGGCATTCCAAAATAAAAAATTATGGAAGAGTCCAGTGAGATCCAAAAGCTTGTAGATAAGATCAACTTTAGAGAATCAAATCCAAAGAATTACAAGAGAATGAAAGCAGAGGAACTAAGCAAGGAGTTAAGAGACATTATGAAATTCGAGCAAGAATCATTTAGGAAGATAGAGAGGTTTGAAAAAATCGAAAAGGATGCAGACTTGGCACAGTATGCAAAGATGATTTGCAAGAATACAACAGGAAGAGAAATCGCACAGTTGCAGGAAGTTTATTTGGAAAAAATTGATGAGGAATTTCTAAATTCAAAGTAAGATTATTTTTCGTCCTCATATAGCCAGCACCGTACATAGCCTGATTCGGTTTTGAATTTTGGGGGTAATTTTTTGCATTTCTCAACTGCCAAAGGACATCTTTCTATGAATCTGCATTGCGTGGGTGCATCAAGCAAGCTTGGAGGAATACCAGAAACATACTTTGGAACACCACCATTCAACGTTGGAATGGATTCCAATAGTCCTCGAGTATACGGATGCTTTGGATTTTTGTAAATCTGTTCTGCAGAACCAAATTCCATCATCTGCCCACCATACATTATACCAATCTTGTCTGCAATTTCTGACAGGACTGCCAAATCATGCGTGATTAACATAAAAGACACACCCGTCTTTTTCAGAGACTTGAACAGGTTTACAATCTGGGCCTGGATTAAAACATCCAGTGCCGTAGTGGGTTCATCTGCAATTATGAATTTTGGCTTTAGGAGCAATGCCATTGCAATGATCACCCTCTGCTTCATTCCACCGCTTAGCTCGTGGGGATACTTTTTTAGAACATTCTCATCAAGGCTTACTGATCTTACAGCATCAGAAATCACATCCTTGAAATCACCGTCAAAATCATGCTGCTTTAAAATTTCGACAAACTGCTCATTTACAGTAAACACAGGATCCAAGGAATTCATCGCACCCTGAAATATCATTGAGATCTTTTTCCATCTGAACTCATCATCAAACGTTGAATGACGCATATCCAAAATGGAATCACCCTCAAACGTGATCTTGCCCTGTACGTTTGCATCTGAAAGCATCCTAATCAATGACAACCCCAATGTACTCTTCCCACATGCACTCTCTCCAGCTATTCCCAAGGATTCTCCCAGTTCCAAATTAAAATCAACATCATCAACTGCATAGACTGGGCCCTTTGACGAAGCATATCGTGAGGACAATCCTTTAACTGTTAGAAACGTCATAATTGAATCAGATCCAAGCTAGAATTTTTGTTTTGCATCAAGGGATATAGGTCATATGAAAAGCTCACTTATACATAAAATTAAGAGGGATCAGGAGACAAAATCAAGGTCATTTTGTGAGTTTTAAGATCAAATTCCAACGTCCCAATCCCTTGGAATGTTGTTTCATCGCCCTTGATTTTAGGCACAAATCCCTCTTGTAAGAGTTCTACAATGTATTGGTCGATAGTTTCTTTGTCAGTATAACGAATTATTCTGAAACTCAATTCTCCATCAACTCCTTTAGTTCCTCATCTTTGGCATTTCAAGTGAAAGTTTCATCAGATTCTCACCCATTGCATGATACCATACGCTGCGATTCCGACTGCTGCAAATGTGGATAGGACAAATACGTTGATCATCTGTCTTTCCCACCAGTCACTAGCAGCAGTCACCTTTGCAATCGGCCTTTGAACATTCACCCAAAAGCTTGTCTTGCTTTCAGAACTCAATTTCTGATCCCCTTTGCTGATTTTTGGAATCCTTCCCTCTTCATCTTGTAGATGGACATTCCGAGCAGTATTCCAATGAGAATCGCATTTGGCACGTAGATTACGGGATCATTTTTTGAGATTCCATATACAGTCCACAGCGTTATTGAACCGCCTACCAGTGTTGAAAGACTGTATGAAATTGCCTTGGTTTCTCCTGTTCTTACCATCTTGTACAGTTGCCATCCGAGTCCAGATATTCCCAAGACTCCTGCAACCGGACCGATTATGATATCTAACATGAGATTTTCCCCATTGGATGTGTGCTACATTCCGAGCAGTAGATACGGATTCCGTCTGGATTAAGCACGTTGCATGTTCCGCAGAAATGCTCCACCAGTAACGGCTTTGATCTGCACTTGCTGCACCTGTATTGAGTCAAATCAAAGAGCCTCCATGAGACAGGTGTGACAGTGCTCGCCTTCCATTGTGATTGCTATTCCCTTGTTAGTTTTAGTATCACAAAGGCAGCAACCGCATCGAAATGGCTTTTCTTCTTGTTTTGTTTTTGTTTTTGTTTGTTGTTGTTGTTCTTCCATAGAGTAAGAAGTGCAAAAATCGCTTATACCGAGGGTTAACATTTGGTAACCCTGCTTAAATACAAGTGATTTTAGCAAATCCTGAAAAGTCTTAAAACTTTAGATATTCAGATCAATTCAAATGGCATTCAACAGCAGTTTCGTTCCTGACAAGCCAAGTGATCCGGAACTGCTCATACTGTTCCTGCTTGACAGTGAAATGCCGTTTTCCAATGCCAATATAGGAAAAATACTCGAAAGATCATCCACTGCAATCAGCAGGGATTTAAAATCACTGCTTGACCGAACGCTTGTCCACAAGACCACCCAGGGAAATTACACAATTTCCCCAGACGGACATGAGATGATAGAACGTGTGACGGAGAATTCCCCAAAGAAGCAGGAGCTGAGGGTTGCAATGGGCAGACTCAGAAACAGAACTGACCTTCCAATTACGGCAATTACGATTATCGCAGCATTACTTGGAATCTCAGGATGGAGTGCAAAGTCAGCAGCAGCTGCAATGCCTATGGCATCAACGGCTACTACTGCTTCTTCTGCATCCATCATATCAAAACCAGTCTTGGTTGCAATAATCCTGTCAGTTGCAGTGGCAGGAGGAGCCGGAACGTACTATGCGGATGCAATCTATTCTGATCCTGAAATCACATATTCAGTCTATCCGGCACAGCTTCCAGCAGATTTACACGGAACTGATCTGAGCATAACTGGCGTATATTCCACTGATGACAAAAGCGAGATTGTCGATTATGAGTGCGACAATGATTCCATAGTGCGAGGATTGAGTCACACCTTTGAGTGCGTCACGACAAACTCTTTTGGAAACACGGAGACTGTCACTGCAAGAGTCGACGTAAAGCCTCCGCAGGACTATCTTGAGAAAGACGTGTCCCGATGCATAGAAAACAACCTCTCATCGATTGTCGGAGCAGAAAAGGAGTTTCCATATCTCTTGACGCTGGCAGCACAGAGTCCGAGCAGTCTGAAGGATCTCAGAAAAACCCACGTATTGCTAATGGATCAGAGCTATGAGGACCGGGAATTTGAAGCTGCCAAAAGGCACGCAACCATCTTGCTGAAATACTTTGACGCACATGACATCCAGGCATTGTCGACTCTGGGAAATGCGATAAGGGATCACAACAGAAACGACAATGAAAACATTGAATGTGCCATCAGTATACATCAGACTCCAAAGGTATTGAATCACGTATGGGGAAAGATCTCACTTGCAGAGGATCATCATGCGAATGGAAACTATGACAGGACAGTAGACCTGACATCACTTGTGACAGACGCATACTATCCTGATAATCCTGAAATAGAGATTACAAGCTACATGAATGCACTGATCGTAAAGGCCAATGCACAGTACAGAATTGCGTTGTTTGACAAGCAGGGATTCTCAGAGTCCAGGGCAAACTACGACATGGCTCATGACATCAGGGAATCATATGATACGTGGTTCGGACTGGGCAACATCGACAGGCAGGAAGGCAATTGTGAACATGCCATTGTAAAATATACTCAAGCCAGGGAACTTGCAAGGGATACTGATGACGTAGATGAGGCACTGCTTGAATGCGGAATAGTCAGATAGAGAATATCTTGACCCGGATCGAACCAACTTTCAATCAATCATTTCAAATTATCAACGGTGATAATGACAATCCTCATGAAAGGATTATGTTGCAAATGCTACTGCTCTGGTGTAACCGTGATTACAGATGAGAATAATCCAGAAGCAGTCTGCGAAAAGTGCAGAGGCTAGACTGATATTCCGTTGAAAATTCTTGCCAAAAGGTTTTCCTTTATCTTGTGATTTACGGATGCCTTGCCATACAAAGAATGCAGGTATTTCTTGTCTGCTGTACCGAATCTTCTCAGTCCGTTGTAATACGGAAACATTACCGCAGAGTATCTCAAGTTGACATCCGTAAGATGATTGCATCCAAGGTTGTGTCCTCCGCATTCGTGCTTTAGGGTATGCAGCGGATCGTATGTCTTCACTGAGCTGTTGGGAAATTCCCTGTTGTAATTCTCAATGTATCCAAGATCATATGCCTCCTTTACGGTCATCGGTCCGGCATCAATTCTTCTTGGAATCCATAGGACATCCGCATTCATGGTCGTGTTTCCTCCAAGGCCCCATCCGGGACCGTATCCAAATGCCAGGGTGCTGTCTGATTTGAAGTATTTCTCGTCTTTCTTTTTTAGCCAGTTTATCTTGATTTGTGCATCAGCACTCTTTCTCTTTCTCTGCCGGATTACAAGCGGAGTCTCAAGGGAGGATTCCAAGAGTGCAAGCTTGATTATCTTTTCCTGATCCTTTAGTGAGATGTGCTCATAGTCCGAATCGTTTGTCCAGTAGATGATTTCTGAATTGTCCCAGACCTGCTTGTTTAAGGCATTGTCATTTGGAATGGTTCCATGCGTCAGAGTACCATTGAATGATTGAGATGAGAATTGAGATTCCCGTACGTCGTGATTTACGTATTTTTTGTCTTTTGAATGAACGCAGATTTGGCGAGTCATATCAATAAAAAATGAGGATTAATCCCCTACCTTGCGAGTGCCAAGAATGTAGCCAATCAACGCTCCAATGTTTCCAGTGGTTATCGGAAGTAGCGTGTTGACTGCCTTTTCTGCAGCACTTGCATCAACTGTAATCAGTACGGATTCACCGATGTGAATTCCGCCAATAAGAGAGGACACTACCCAGGTTACCAGTGAGAATCCAAACAGGATGAATTCACCCAAAATGGTAAACTTTGCAAGCTTTAGAGCAACTTCAAGTTTTGATGTCTTGTTGTCATCAGTGATTACGTTTTTTGTTGCATGTTCATCTACGCTCATTGAAAAATTATTTGTGCATCGAGATTAAGAGAACTATTTCTAAAGATTGCCCTTGTCATCAGTCATCATCTCCTTGATGATCTTATCGTATTCCACGTCGCTTCCAGGATGCTGTTCCTGTGAATATTTCTTGTTGAGCTCCATGAATAGAATGAATCCCTTCTTGAACCTGAACAGATCCTTGCTTTGCTTTTGCGTGCATCGGTACAGCGAAGTGATGAAGGTTCCAAGACCGACAATCGCTGCAATGATCAGTCCTGCAATGATTTGAGTCTCGACTTCAGTAAAGAATGCCTCAGACATATCTGTCAAGTCGCATCCCTTTCAACGCCGACGATTTTCAAGGCCCTTTGGTTTGCTGCTGCCCCGCTGATTCTCTCCACGTTGAGGTATTCGCCTGCCTTGAGTACAAATGGGGGAACATCAAACGGATCGGCGTTCTGAGAGGTAAACGAACCTCCAAAGACATCCCGTGCACCTGTCTTGGAATTCTTGGTCGTATTTGCCCAAATCTTAAAGACATTCGTTGATGGCTGCTGGTCCGCTGCCCAAACCACATAGCAGAGAATCTCCTTTCCAGTTGCGGGCTTGTAGTCTTTTTCAGTTTGGGTGTATGGGTCATAGTATTTTTGAGTTGCAACGGTTCCATTGGTAGTCATATCCGCACCGTTGAAGTGCCTCTCTCGTACTATGTCCTTGTCATCCACACGAAGTATCATGCTGCCGATGTTGAGGAAATATTCGCCTGTCAGAAAATCACCAATCTCCGTTATTACGTTGTGCCACCATGAGGAAAAGACCAATCAAACTCTATGATTCCGCTTTTTTCGTCACGTTCTGGGCCTTTTCCATCCAATATGTGAAGACCTTTTCCTTTCTTGCTGCATCATATGGCAGTCCGTCAAAGTCATTTGCAGGAGTGATCTCAATCTTTGTCTCTTGGGAATTGTTTCTCCTGATGGTTACTTCTTCCTCCACATCCTGAATCTTTCGCAGCTCCTTTAGCATGGTCTCGATTTCCCGAATCTGAGTTCTGGAATCGGTGTTGATTTTGTCTCTTTTTTCCTCAAGGGATTTTATTTTCTGCTTTAGTGAATTGTTGTCAAATTTTTGAGTCATGAGAGGATTATGAAACCGGAGATACTAGAGAAGTATTTCATCGGATGCTTTATCTAGAAGATTCGATGATTTTAGTCAGTTATTATCATCGATTTTTTTAATCGTTTTCCTATCCCATTTGTTATAATGATCCAGATGTCTAATTTCTTGTGCATGCAATTTTTTATCAAAACTGTCCCAATCAGAGGTATCTTTCTTTCCTAATCTTTCCATGACTTTTTCCCTGTGCAAAATTCTTGACTGCAGTATATTCTTGTGACTATCTACCCATCTCATAATATGTCATTGATTCTCCGTACAATTTATCTATGATCAATCAGAATTCTAGTCATGAAATCCCTCCTAGTCTTATCCTTGCTTTCGGTTGTTCTTATTTTTGGGGTTGGTGAGGCTTATGCAGATGAGCTGAAAACCCCGTTCTACGAATTGCAAGACAGAGACACACTTCGAATATACGGATTTACGGATATCAAGGAACCAACTCATAATGAAAAAGTCCTACTACAGTTGTTTGATCCAGAGGGAAACATGATTTTCTCAGGATTTTTGATGGTTGATGATGACGGGCATTATTTTGAAGATTTTAAGATAAAGAAATGGGATATGGGAGAATATGAAATTAAATCAAGTTACAAGGAAGAAAGTAGAAAATTTGGATTTAATTTAGAAAGTGTTCTGAATGATTTACCGCCAGAACCACAACCGACAAAGATAGATCCTTTGATAGAGATTGAATGTGAACGTTGCAATAATGAATTCAAACAAGAATATGATACCAAGATAAATGGAAATTACGTAATTGAATTTGAGTTTGAAGCCACAGGTGTTAATGGAAATTATGATATTAAATGGAATGGCATAAAAATAGCAGGAGGAGTTGCAGATCATGATCTAGACAGCACATCGTTTGAATTTACTGCAACTACAGAAAAAGGGGAATTGGAAATTATAGGTGATGATGTAGTGTTTGGAAATATTTCTGTCGGGTTCAACGGAATGTCAAATTTACCAACCCCTACAAATGATGAAGACCAGAACAAAATTGCCGAATTAGAACTAAAAATTGACAATCTAGAAAAAGAAAATTCAAGGTTGCAGGGAGTCATTGAAACGCTTGAAAAACAAATTGAAACCATGACAAATGACTTCTATCAAACAATATTAGATCAGATGAATTGGTTTAGAAACCGAAACTAACTCCAATACAGTATTTTCTTAACAGCCCCATTCACCTTAATCTTTGTCCACCCTTCAGCATTTGCAGGTACTGAAATTCCCGACCCACTCATTGAAGTTGTTCCAAATTCTGGCAGATCAGGATATTTTCCACTAGTAAATTCAAGGTCTGTCAAAACTCTTCCATCGATTGCCATATTCTCAGACAAATCCAATGTTTCCCCATAGATAGTACCAAAACGATTGCTTACAGAACCAATGTTCGGATTACTTGAATCAGCTTGTATCGTACTGCTAAACGTCTTGTTTGAAAGTGTCTGAGTTGCACTATCTAAAATAACATTTCCAGTTGCGTTGGGAAAAGTGAAAATTTTATCAGATGTTAAATTAGCCATAGCAATCAGACCTGTATTTGACCCATCAGAATCTTCCACCAACAGATTTCCATTCTCGAATGTCTTCTGTCCTTTGATGGTTTGACTGCCTTCTGTTGACATCAATATTCCATCTATGTTTGGGAGTGTCCACGCCCTGATTCCAGAAGTGGTTTCAGGACCGATTGAATTGGTACCTGCCGTCAGTCCTGCAAGTGAAAATACTAATTTTTTTGTTGGCGTTACATCATCATGAACGTCAAACTCCAAATCAGTGAACGATGTCTGTGACCCACCGCCACCGCCAGTGACCCATTCTACCCCCAAGGCAACAGCGGAATTTGCAGTAAGCACCTGTCCGTCTGTACCTACCGGCAATCGTGCATCAGTAGTTGAATATCCAAACAGATCACCCTTTGTAGTCAAAGGAGATGAACCGCCACCGCCACTCGAACTGTTCACCCACTCACTGTTCACGGCATCATAAACTAGGAAACTTCCATCTGATATTGGCAAATTCAGATTTACATCAGTCAACCCATTCAGAGTACCACCACCTGGCAAGTTATTCAGCAGCACCTTCTTCAGTGCGGTTGCAGATGCATCATACACCATGACAAAATCATTCAGACCGTCAGGAGTCGCATCAGGTGCAAGCCCTGTTATCAGCTCTGATTTTACCTCCGATGATCCGATGTTTGTCAAAAAGTTCAAGTCAGCATCAATGGTCTTGTTTGAAAATTCCTGGACTGCAAGATTCATCGAAAACTGATCATCTCCGGTCAGCAACGGCAAGGTTACGATTCTGTTTGCAGTGATTGCACTGGATGAGAAGACATATTGAAAATCAGCAGTAGGATTGTTTATCTTCAGAATATCATCGTTGAACGTTTTCGCACCCGTGACGGTCTGGACGTCTGCCAACACCATGTCACCTGATCCTCCAGAACCGCCAATCACGCCACCTTGACTTGAAACGAATCTCCATTTTCCATCAGCCATGTTGAAAAGCGAAATCGTCGTCTCGCTTCCCAAAGTACCGTCAATGCTTGGGACGCCTTGCACGCTTGCAGGCCAGGTGATTGTTCTTGCAGTGACGGGATCTTGCGTCACCGCAATATGAAGAAATTCCATTTTTGTCGCATTGGGATTGAGGATGTCAAGTTCGATGTCCCTATCCAGAGTGATTTTGAATGCGTTGGATGTTGCAGAATCGATATTTGTTTTGCCGGGTTTGGTGATCGGAGTCAATGTCGTAATGCTGTGAATTAGCGGTTCGGTCAGCCCAGAGCCGCTTCCGATGTCACTGAGGTTTCGGACAGCCCCGCCGCTGAAAACCTTGACGTCAGAATTGTTTCTTCGAATTTCTCCATCAAAGAGGGGATCAAATCCGGAATCAGTGAAGAATAATTGCTCGTCAGCTTGCAGGATATCAGATACGGTGGCATGAACCGAAAGCTGTCCCTCGTTGCTTCCTATGCGAGAAATGCTTGCCAGCAGTTCGCCTGCTGCCGTGAACGTATGAACATGGTTTGTCAAAGGTACGTTGTATATCATCTGCTGTGCTGAACTTGCATGTCCAATACCGGCTTCCGTTGTGAGGTTAAGATTCTGATTTCCACTAAATGCAATATGCTTTACGGAATTGATTTCGTTGTCGTTTACGTTGATGATGGCATTTGAATTTATCAGATAGTTTGAAGGTGTTGTTTCCTCTAGAGAAAGAATGGAAAATCCACCAGCTGCAAATTCATGCTTCTGCTCTGCCCCTACCTGATATGTCAATCCAGAAGCTAAGCTGTTCACACTTTGGGAGGTTTGGAAAAATTGCAGATTTGCCAGACCCTCTATGGTACTAATCGGATCATCAAAGTCCAGATTTTTCAATCCGATAAGAGAAAAATCATTTGCATCATGATCCTGAGTCCATGTAAGGATATCGGCAATGTCACTGAGATTCTGAACCTGTCCGCCGGAAAACACCTTGATGTCCGCACCGTTTCTCCTAATCTGTCCAAGTGCAGGGTCAAAGCCAGAGTCCGTGAAAAACAACTGCTCGTCAGCTTGCAGGATGTCAGATACGGTGGCATGAACCGAAAGCTGTCCCTCGTTGCTTCCTATTCTGGAAATTGACGCCAACAATTCATCGACAGCTAGAAAGTCATGAGTTTGATTCGTCAGCGATGTCTTGTACTTCATGCATCCGGCAGCCATTCCAATTCCAGATTCAGCAGATCCCAAACTTTCGCTTCCGGAAAACGCAACGTGTCTCGTCTGATTGATTTGGTTGCCTGTCAAATTGATGACGGAATCGATCGTGGTCAGGTAGTTTCCGATTGTCGTTTCCTCAAAAGCTGCAACAGGTACACCGCCAATCACGAACTCGTGCTTCTGCTGTGCAGATACCTGATACGTCAATCCCAATGCAAGAGAATTGATTGACTGTGCAGTCTGGAAGAACTGGAGGTTTGCGACTCCCTCTATCGTCGCACTAACTCCGTCCAGATCCAAGTTGGAAATTCCAACAATGCCATTCCCGTTCATATCCAAGTCGTCACCTATCACCAAGTTCTTCAGGGGTCTGGAAGTGAAATCGATCCCGTTCCATCCGGTTCCAAATACAAAGTCGTTTGTGAGTCCTGCACCGATTGTAAGATCAGTTCCGCCGGGATTGCTAAGCCATGCCATAGATTCGCCGTTCCCCATTCGAATAAACCCGGTCGATGGAAGGCTTGACGAGTTGGATTCAAGGCGTTCAACGTTTACCATCGGCCTGCCTCCATTTGAGGACTGGTCCTTGCTCCAGTTGTATTCCGTGAATTTTACCGCAGAATCCACAAGCAATGAAAAGCTGCCGGTTCCCAAAGTAGATGAGACGGAGAATCCCATGTTGCCCAGATTATCGGCATACATCTCCCTGGAATCGAAGCTCTGGATCTGGTCGGATGCGGGATCAAAGGTGATCTTGTCCACGCCTTTGACGTTGTTGTTGTTCATTTCCAGCAGGACGTTTGACTGCAGTGCCGTTGCAGTTATTCCAAAGACGGGAGTGCTTATCGCATCCCTGTCCACAAAAAAGTCATACGCACCGTTGACTGGAACCTCAAATTCCAAAGTTTCAAGGATACCATCAGTAGGAGAGAATTTATCCACTGCATGAATTCCAATCTTTCCGGTATTGTCAAAGGTGATAAGTGGCGTGTTGTTTATTCCAAATCCTGCCATTTCCACAAGCGACACCGCAGGACTCTGGCTCCAGTCATTCACGGTGTTTCCAAAACCGTTTCCAAGATTCAGGTATGATTTTGGTACGAACTGATTAGTCGACAGCCTTCTTTTTCCGACACGTCCATTTAGGATTCGTATATCTTCTTGTAATTTTCGCTGTCTTTGCTTCTCATTATCAATTTTAAATGCAGTAGTCATGTTCTAGATTCCTATCACCAATTTGGGGATTGCACTGATTTCCATCAATGCTCCGTCATCGTTTGTAATCTGGTTTACCTCGATTGCGACGTATTCCGTTCCGTCTGCAACCTTGAATCTCATTCCCTTTTGGAGTCGTACGTCCAGGTCCGCAGTGATGTGCTTTACCGGACGAAATGCCTTGCCCTTTGCTGCCAATGACTTTGCGGTAAGCTCGGCATTTCTGTAATCAGTCTCGGTGTGATCCTGGAATACCTTTGTGTGCGGATTCGTCAGGGGAGTGTCAATGGAGGATACGACAAGCTGCTTCACATAGAACAGATCCTCGATTCTCAGCTTTGCATGGTCTGCCAGGACTATCGCAGGACCTGCTTCGGATGCCTCAAAGAGACTCTGCGTGGAGTTTATGAAATATTCCCATGCTACCTGCAGTCTACCAGCCAGATCATCCCGGTATGAATCTCGTCCAGCAGCATAGAATTTTGGCTCGTCGTTGTATGAATCAGCAGAGAGAATTCCCCAACCATAGACAAAGTTCCAGTCAAAAGTAACTCCGGCATTTTCCTCCTGCTTTAGTCCAAAGAATGCAGGTATTGTCAGACCAAATATTTCCTCAAGATCATCCACACGATTCACCCAGAGGTTTGGCTCACCTGTCTGATCAAGGCCAAATCCCATCGTGAACCTTGCGGGCTTTCCGTTTGCGGGAATTACGTCATCGATGAAATGGACTCGTAGAAACTTGTCAATGATCCAAAACGTGACGTTCTGGTTTGCCTTGAAATCAAGCAGCTTGTCTGCAGCATCCTCAATTGATGCGGTAAGTACGAACGTGATTCCCTGAATGGGGCCCTTGTCCTCCCCGTGCTTTCCGTTGTATCCGAGTATTCCCTGCTGCGAGTACGTGAGGTTTTCAGTATCCAAGAATGGCTGCTTGCATATTTCCCCAATGGCATAACCGGCACCCATGTCAAATCTTGGAACAGGATTCCAAAAGTTCAGCCAGTATCCCCTGGAATACCTGTTGCGTGAATCGCCTCCGGTGAGGATGTCTGTATTCCAGTCAAAGAGAAATTCCACTGCAGCGTTTGCATTTCCATGAATGTCAGGCTTTAGCGATACGGATTTTACCGGATGTGCGGGAGAGGTCTGCCATGCAGCACCGACATTGATGTCCCACAATACCTGCCAATCCCCCGATGGATACGTTCCTACATACTTGTACAGCTTTGATGTCGCCACATCATAGATTACCTCATCAGCCTCAGGTGCTTTGGAGAATCTCCATGCATCCACTGACTCGTCATACTCTGCAATCTTTGCCTTGTTTGATGCGAAAGGTTCAGTAGTAATTGCAACTGAACTGTCCTGTCCCACAAGGAATCTCTTTCCATCATGCTCTTCGGCAAGTGTCGGAATATTGGCATTGCTTGTGGCAATGCGTGTAACGTCCTTCATTGTGACGTATTGGTAGTGATCCAAATCACCACGATCAAAGTTTGCCCTTACAAAGTTAGGATCTACAAAGAATCCCTCGTAATCAGCAGAAATTTCAGAGAATCCGTGTGCTGCCATGTTTGCACGCCATATCTCCAGATTGTTTGTAAGAGGCGAGTACCTGTTATCCTGAATGAAATCCTCTTCCCAAAATCCACTGCTTGCAGGAGACCCGGCAGTGGGAGGAGTGTTTCCGGTGTTGCTGTCAGTCAATGACTTGTAGAATCGGATGGTCCTTGCAGCGTTATCTACTACCTTTACCTGATCATCTAGTGCATAGGTTGTCGAGCCGTCATAGTCATCTCTCAACCTTGCATGCTCCAAATCTGAAAAGTATATTCCACGAATTACCGGAAGGGTTCCAGATATTGCATCGCATTCCAGGACAACGCTGTCATAGTATTTCGTGTTGTCAATGATTTCGGTGTCTTCCAGCTCAGGCAGAACAGTAGAGATAGGATCAACGGTTACGCCAGAGTCATCAAGTCCAAACTCCTTTGCGATTACCTGGATGAACTGCTTGTCTGAATGTCCGACAGTGTTCGGATAGAGATAGTCAATGTAATATTCAATGTTGAGTCCTCCCTGCCCCTGTGATAATGACTGCCTTTGAATTAGCAAATCAAATCCATCATAGTAGTTCTTTACGGAACCGGGAGTCCAGTTTTGCTTTAGCGAATGCGAATCATCCAGTAACACAGTCGTTTCCGGTCCAGTCACGACCTTGCCGTTTGTGATTGTGCCGTTTCCAAATAGCTGCTCCTTGTCGGAATTTGGCACGGATGCAACCTCCTGATTGTAATCAAGTATCCATTTGGTAATCGCATACTGCGGAGTCTTCAGACGTTGCGGATGAGATAACGGGGATTCCTTTAGTCGGATTTCAACGCCTTCTCCGGTAATCTGCAGCATCTCTCCGTGTCTGTCATCGAGTATCTTTACGGCATTCTTTATTCTGCATCGATAGAATTTTCCAACGTTTACGCCCTGAGTTAGGGAGGTCTCAAAAAGATAGTTTCTCTTTGCAGGTTCGTCTGTAAGAATTGGTGCAGCATCTACAAACGTCATGGACTGGTCAAGGAATAATTTTACGACAATCTCGTTTGGGTCGGCATTCTTCATCTCTGATGACATCACATGCGGTAATTCCTCGCAGTCAAACTCGTAGGTGTCAAGGATTGCCGGATCACCGCCAAATCTTTTTACAATTTTTGTGGTTCTTTCAAAGCTAGCTGGCACTTTTCAGCACGCCTCCGAATCTCAATGTCGTCCTAAAGTCCCAGATGGTGCTCTTGCTGCCCACATGGCCAGTCACGCTTCCCATGAGGAGATAGCCTTTCTTGGCAGTCTTGTCAGGGTCCTTGTTTAGAAAATCATAGTTGATGACATACAGGCCGATTATTCCGTCAGGATATTCTGCAGGAGTCTGATATGTCTCCTCAAAGGATATCAGCTTGGAAATGTCTGCCTTGTCCTTGAAGTTTCCAAAGATGTCAATGTCCAGACCATCCATTCCGTAATGCTTGCTTTGCTGGGAAATCTGACCCTTAGAGTTGATGTGTGAGACAGTACGAATCTTGTTATCATATCTCCTCTCAAATCCCTCAAACTGACGAATCTTTGTAGTAAAGAAAATCTTGTCTGCAGCATCAATGTAATTGTCATCGCTTAGCTCATCAATCAAGTCAGGATATGTTCCGACATCCCTTGGAGTCACAGCAGTTCGCCTGTACAGGATTGCAGTGTCAGTCATGATATGATACCAGCATTATCTCCCAGGATCAATCAGAATATCCCTAAGATGGCCGTCTGCCAACCTTTCGGTGTTTGAAATTCCAGGTGCTCCCTGATATGCTGCGGATTTATTCTGCGATGCAAAGAATACATCACCACGATTTCTCTTTATTCGAAGTGCGATTGAGAATACCTCTCTTGTCGCAACCAGGATCAGCTTACGCAAATCGCTTCGTCCTCCAGGACCAAACTCCTTTCTCATTCTCTCAATTACGATGTTGCCGATTTCCGTAATCAGTGCCAACGGAATCAGCTTGCTTACGACAGAAGAAATTCTGCCACCTGCAGCACCTAGCGGATTTAGAAACTCTTGAAAGTTTGAAAAATCCTTTTCCTGTTTTTTCTGTGTCACTTGGAGATTGTCAAGCTGCTCCTGGAATTTCCTAAACTCTTTGGTTTTATCATCATCTTCTTTTCTCAATCGCTTGTCCTTTGCAATTGGATTCTCTGATCTTCGATCCTCTCTTGCAGATGGTTTTACCTTTGCTGATTGCTTTTGCCTTGGGAGTCCCCTTCTTGCATCTCCCTCTTCGACATCGCCTTTGAAAATTCCTCCACGTCGTCTGAGGTCTGCCTCCTCTCTCTTGATTTTCTTTATCTCTGCAAGCTTTTTTCTTGCATCGTCAATATCTGAATTACTGGCTATAGGAATGCGAAATTCAGAATCAACCATTATGGAATTATTTTATCGTGATACGTTTTGAGAACTATTTTGCTAGCGTGTCATTTATCCACTGCTGCTCGATTCTCTGAAATTCAGACCTTACAGTTGATTCGTTTGACTGGATCGTATTTTCAATGATGTGCGATGCTATGATTCCAGAGACATAATGTCCCTTTGAGAATACCCTTTTACCGTTAATGAAAAACGACAATGCAAAAGGCGGACCTGCAGGACTCGTGCCTCCCTTTGGCTCTATTTTGTGCCTCTTTGTCCCCTTTTCCCTGGCTTCAGATACGTCAAATCCGGACTCTGAGGAATAGTCAGATTTGATATGAATCTGTGCATCTCCATTTCCCAGAAACTCTATTCTGTCAAGAAACGTCCTTTCGATTATCTTCTGAGAATAGTTTGCACTTTTCATAGAGCTGTGCATCGAATCTATGATGTGCTGATTCACCAGAGTGGTCAGCGTCTGCCTGCCATGATCAAAACGAAACAGTTCGATTTGTGAAAGGTTGAATTCCACCTTTCCTATATCAGATAAGGAAGATAACGCATCCAATTCTACGGAGTCGTCTTGATGATTCCGGCATCAACGTTAGCTGCAATCTCTGCAGCAGTATCCTGTCTGATGATTCCTGAAAGTTCCAGATCAAACACCCCTTCTGTCTCGGTTCTTATCTTTCTGAATCCCGTAAGGTATCCCTTGAAGCCAAGATTGATTTGCTTTGGAGTCGCCTCGTTTGTTGCCATCTCATCGTCGAATTCAATTGGCGGAAATTTCTTGCCAATAAGCTCATGAAACCAATAGTTCAGAGTGTTTCTGTCTGCATTTGTGATTCCACCACCACCTGCAGCAATTGTTTTCCCGGTCTTTGTGGATACGACATCAGACGTTAGAGGTAGACGTGTAGTCCATGTGCCAACGTCACCTGTTGGTACCACATCGAATCTTCCATCATCATCAAATCTTAATTCAAAAGCTGGAGAAAGATCAAAATCAACATCAACTGCCTTTTTGAGCTGGAACGTATCCTGTACTGCAAAGGGAGTTGTAGCTGCACGAACAACGGTCTTTAGAAATCCCTTGACGGTCCAGACCAGACCGTCACCGCCCTGGTTGATTACGTTATCTCCCAATGAAAATAATTATCTCAGATGAGTTTTAGGAAGTATCACGGATTATCGCAATCGCTATTACGGCCTGCTGAATCTGATCATAGATTGAAATCTCAGAAAGATTCGTCAGCATGGAAAGAGTGATGTTTCTTGCGATTCCGTTTCTTGTAATCGTTGCTGCCCTGTATCCAGGTAAACGCAACTTTGCCCTCAGTGCGGATTGCAATGTAGGATTCGTCTCAATCTTGAAGAATTTCTTTTCCTCCAGGGATATCGGTACGACGTCTGCAAGACCGTCATCATCAGGCTTGTTTTGAGTGGTCCATCCGTGAGGACTGCTTGCCTCCTCCAGTACGGATATTGTCATTCCATCATAGACCAGCTGAATGGAATCTCCAATCTGGCATTGGATGGTGATGGTGGCAGATTGTACGGGTTTTCCACGATTCGTCTGATTTTGAGCAACGTCCTTTACGAATGAGCGAGTCCATTTAGGATCACCAAGGGAGATCGGATCCTTTCCACGAGGGTTTGCTCTCAGGGTGTCGACTATCTCCCTTATGAAATCATACAGGTTCTTTTCCGCATCCTCTGGGAGTGAGCCTTCTGCGAATACCTTTATCTCATACAGGACGGTGCTTTGAGGATCAGACGAATTGTCTCCGATTCCCAGCGAATCCTTTGTGATGAAAGGCTGAGATGGAGTAGTGATTACCGCAAAGGGCGGAGCTATCGTTGCCTTGTCCTGATTCCCCCCACGCTGTTCTCCAAAAGATATTGCGTTTAGCTTTCCATCAGGATTTGACGTATCCCAGAGATTAAGATGGGATTGTAGAATCGTGATGATTCTGCTTATGTCTCCAGCATAATCAATTGAGGCCATGAATAAAAAATAAGGTAAAAAGGTAAAGAGAAGTTTAATCATTCTCTATTTCTTTTTCTGATTTGCCCTTCGTGTTATCCAGCCTTTCTTTGACGCATCAGACTTTGACAACGGTTTTTTTGTCACAGTCTTCTTTGTCACAGTCTTCTTTGCTGCTGGTTTTTTCTTTGCTGCAACTTTCTTCTTTGTTGCCGCCTTTTTAGCTGTAGCCATTTCGGTTTAGGATTAAAAACCGTGTATTATGCATTAATGACAAAAACAATTGTCAGTGTGCATAAAATAAAAAGAGGAGTTACTTTTCCAGTTTCTCTATCCTTTCCTCAAGGTCTACAATCTTTGCAAACAGATCAGAATAGTCTTCCTCTGGTGCCTTTGGAACTGTCTTCTTTTTTGTAACTGTCTTTTTCTTAGGTACCGGTTTCTTTGCAAGTTTCTTGGACGCTGATTTCTTTTCTGCTTTTTTCTTTTTGGCTACAGTCTTTGCCATGTCATTTATTGGAATTTGTATCTGATAAGTGAATTGCATGAACGAAAACAATTGTCAGTGTGCATAAAATAAAAAATGGATAAAGGAGAAGTTTATTCTTCCTTCTGTTCATCTTCTTTCTTTGCAGGTTTTGAACTTGCCTTCTCTTGCTTCTTCTTCAGCTTGTCCTTGTAGTCTTCAAGGATGCTCAGGACCTGTCCCAACGCATAAGGAGTGTAATGCTCAACTCCCTCCAGCTTTTTGATCATCCATTCCAGCTTGTCAATGTCTGCCTCCAAAGGCTCCTCGTTGTAGTAGGAGTCAATCTCACGAAACAGCTTGATGGCCTCGGATTTCTCAAAGTTGGTCAGGGCGTTTAGCATAGATGCGATGCACTTTCCAAGCGAGAGGTTCTTTGAGTCCTTCTCGCTTGTCTCCTTCATGGGCTTGCCGTTGAGCCCGGTCAATGACTGCTTTAGGTCGACTGTAACGAATTTGTCTGACATGAATCATTTAGAGATGGAATAATACTAGAGAAGTATTCGATTAGGAAAAATAAAAAAAGTTGGTTGGCGTGATTGCCACTATTCAGAGGACAGCATCGAGTCCAGCTCGGGATCAATTGTAGGTACGGGTGCAGGATTGCTTTTTCTTATCTCTCGCTGCTCCGCATCATCCTCGTTTACCGCACTTATCACACGGACAAATGCGAGAATGTCCTCCCATGATACCTTCTCAAGCATTCTTTTCACCTTGGCCTGCGGGTACGAAAACGGAGTCTCGATGTTTGCATCATATGACTCGTCTTTTTGTCCCGTGACCTTGCCGTCAACAATCACGTCAACCTTTCTTGTCTTGGTTATTCCGGTCCTGATGACGAGATTCTCCCCCACTACGGAGTAGTCCTTTCCATCCGAGGATGCAATGATTTCTGATTTCAGATTTTTGTTTATGTTTGTCATGAGTATGATTTCCTAGGCTATGGCCCCCAATGCCTGAAGTTTTGTCTCCAATTCCTGATTTCTTGTTTGCAGATTTGCTATGATTGCATCAGTAGTCGCATCACCAGAGTTTGGAACATTGACATCTGC
Organism: Candidatus Nitrosopumilus sp.; assembly: GCA_029263475.1. GTDB lineage: Archaea > Thermoproteota > Nitrososphaeria > Nitrososphaerales > Nitrosopumilaceae > Nitrosopumilus. The sequence goes on along the minus strand of JAJCXK010000081.1, from coordinate 61,611 downwards.
TGCTGTGAGTGCCGTTGGTTGGGCTATCGGAGGTACCCCCCATAACGCAAACTTTTGGTCTGCGGCAGTTCCCATCATTGATCCAGTCGCATTGCTAAGAATGAAATTTTTGGTATTGCTCATAGTCATATTTTGAAATACTGTCAACGCATTAACATGAAAATTAGCACCACCACCAATACTAAACGCATTAGAGGACTCATCCCAAAACATCCTCGGCCTTGATGCAAACGCAGTGCCCTCGTTTACCTGGATTAGGTCAACGTCTTCTGCCACGCCAGAGCCTATCTCGATTCCTCCGGCCTTTCCGAAAGTGAAGGTTCTTGCATCCTCGGTTCGCAGCACCATTCCCGTTGTAAGGTCTACTCCGTTGATGTCTGCTGCCCATATCTGGAACTGGCCTGGAACGTTAGTTGATGGTGCAACAGCTATCTTTGCTGTGAAAACCCCTGAGCCGGAAAGTCCGACTGCTGATGCGTTTCCTACCATGATGTTTTTTACCGCTGCGATATCGCCATTGCCCATCTCGATTTTGTTTGGTCTGATGTCTGAGGTCGTCCATCTCATAGACTGTATTCCGCCAGCAACTAGTTCCCCCACGTTTGGACCGTTTAGCCTTACGCCGGTATCAATATCACTTGAAAATGAATATGCCGGGAGTGCAGTCGTTCCATCCGCTGCAAGCATCTGACCCGTTGCAGTCAGATTAATAGTGGTGATGCTGTTGGCACCCATTGCAAGATCTTGATCAATCGTGATTTCCGAAAGGTTGTGCCCGTGACCCACTGCTGATTTTCCAGCCAGTGCGGTAACAAGTCCCGTAATGTCTGCCTGTGCATGAGTGTGTCCTACTACAGCATAGTTTCCCAAGTCCGTTATTTCTGATTCGGTGTGGGTGTGTGCAAAGTCAGTGATGTCGGCCTTCAGATGAGTATGAGCAAAGTCAGTTATTTCTGCCTTTAGATGAGTGTGTGCAAAGTCAGTTATCTGTGATTTTGTGTGAGTGTGAACCGTTTCGGCCTTTCCCAAAATGGCTGCAACGTTTGCAGTGATTTGCGATTGCAGTGATGCGTCTGTCAGAACCAGTGCTGCAATGGCTGCGACGTTTGTTGCGATATTGCCAGTGTTAGTTGTAATCTGCGATTGCAATCCGGTATCCGCTGATGCACGAGAAGATGCCTCCGCATCTATGTTATTCTGTAAAGCGGTATCTGCAGATAGTAAACCGGTAATGTCAGAATCATTGGAAGTGATTTGTGATTGCAACGAAGAAAATGCATTTTGCTTTGTAATGGTATGAAATGTACCCCCCACTGTCTTCTTGAACATGATGGTATCGGTATCATCGATGGAAGTTTCGGGTGTAAGATCATTGTATTCTTGAGTCGCCATTAAATCATCATAACCTCTAGTTTAGAATCAGCATTTCTCCGTTTATGAGAAGAATGTATCCATTGATTGTCATGATGTCAGTTGCAAATGAGTCATCAGTCGGAATGATTCGGATCAATCCTGTGGCGTACAGCTTGTCAGTACTTAATTCATACAGATAGTATTGAAAATTGCCAGGAGTCTTCATGTCAGATGAGATCAGATCAAGATCCACCTCGTTATTTCCCAATCCTCCAATAGTGAAATCATTTGGAGCGTGCTCAAAGATAGTATTTTCAGAGTCCATTTCGTTTACCCTCAAGAACAAGTTCGCAGCAGACAGATCAACTGGACTCAATGACTCATCAAGAATCTTCCAGGTAATCTTTTGCGGCTGGTTCTCATACAGGCAAAGATAGTTTACACGAGTAGTGAATTTCGTAGCTGAAAATGTGGAGCTCATAGCTCACCCATTCCCCTGTCCTGGGTATGCGTCGATATCAAGTCGTCTTCAAACGTGGTTGATGCGTAATGCCTTGGAGAATCTTTGTGCCTTATCCTTCCCACAAGCTTTGCAAAGTCCTTGTCATACTGCTTTTCAATGTCCTTTGCAGTTTCCAAATCCTTTAGAATTCGCCTGGCATAGATTGCCTCTGCCTTTGTGAATGCGACGCCCTTTGCAAAGGAGAAATGCTGCGTGTTTTTCAGAGAGGGATTGTTTACTGCAGATGACAGTTCTCCGGACAGATCACGATTGGCCTGCTGCACAATGAGGAGAATCTTTGCCTTGTCTATGTTCTGAAGAGAATACTGCTCGATGAAGAATTCGGGAGTGACAAACTCATCAGGCTTTTCAGTCTGACTCATCTTTTTCTCTTTGCTCCCTTGCAATTATGTCAAGAATGGGAATGCCAGACTTTGACTGGATTAGCTGACGATTCCTGTCAGAAGAAGAGGAAAGTAATTCCCTTTTTGGAAGGGAAGAGGAATGAGGCAAAAGAAAAATCCTAAGAAGGATTTGCCAAGGTTGCCTTTGGAGCAACCAGTTTCTGTGCTTGGCTCAAAGATGCTATTTCTGTTCCAGGAGTAACCCCTTCGATGATGATTTTCTCACCATATCTCGCATTGTTTCCAATGAGCACCTGGACAAAGTCGTGCATGTATCCGACGTCTGAGTAGATTCCCGCATCCCTGTCCATTTCCGTGACGAATGGTCCTTCACCTAAGAAGGCGTTTGGTTTGCTAATTCCGTAGCAGAATCCCCTTGGAACCATTGGTGATACGACAGATGTAACACCTGGAATCTTTGGAGTTGCTACGACACCCCATCCTGCATAGTCTGGGGCTGGAACGAATCCAGTAGTGTGGAAGCTGGACTGGTACAGTACAAAGTCAATAGAGTTCCACATCAGGTGTGTCAGCGGAGCACTTCTGGCTTCTGTAAAGTTACTGATGATTGTTGCCAAATCCTCAACGACGTTGTTTGCAGAATTTGGAAATCCTGATCCGTTTGCTTGTGTAGGATCCCTTATCTTCAATGCAGCGTTGTCTGGAAGCTTTGAGCACTCGATGAGTACCTGAAGGTCTCTCATTCTCTTCATTGTGAGTCGTGCGTTTCTGATGTCAATGTTCTTGATGTCAAAGTCTGAACGGATTTGAGATTCGCTGGTCCATAGAAGAGCAATGTCGTTTCTCTTAATTTTGAAGTTGTGCTCGTCGTAATCGGTCTTGTCAGGAATCGTTCTTTGTCCCGGACCTTGCTGCATGGTTCCTCCAATGCCGTCCATCTCTGGAACTCTGGCATCCAGTTTTTCAACCGGAACCGATGTGAATGCTTCTGTAAGGAAGTAGAAATCAGGGACTTCTCCTATGATTTTTGGAATTAATGGAATTGTTCTGATATGCTCCACTTGGCTATCCATCGAACCTTTCAGTTGTTGGATTTGCTGGTGCTGCATAATCTCTACGGGCGTAAGTGAACCGGCCCACATTTTCTTTTTGAATTCCTTTGCGGCTTTGAGTTGCAATCCTTGCTTTCTCATTGCTGCTGACAATGTGAATTTGTAGTCAGTCTTTTTTGCAATTTCTACAGGAGTTACAGAACCCATTAGGCTCTTCATAGCTGCTGAGAATTGTGGACTAGCTGACAGTTCAGCTAACTTTTGGGCTTCAAAGTATTCGGCATAGGCAAAGTTTTCAGTGCCCAAGTTACCATTGTAGATGGCATTCTCCTTAGGAGAATAGGTTTGTCTCATCATGTTACTCATGTATGAACTACCCCGTTGTCTCCGTCTGCACCATCTTCTGTAAGTTGTGAATCAACGTAATGTAGGAAATGTCCCGCTTTTTTGCCAGCTGCCAGATCTGCTGCGGATGCTGCAACGAATTTCTGGACTCCTCCAGTGACATCCAGTTTGACGTCCTGACCGCTTTGAAGTCCGTCAGCACATTTCTTGATGATTTTTGCACCCCTTAGGAATACATCAGCTACGATTCCACCGTTAACGGTGTTTCCCGTGGCAGTCTCACCGATTTGGACAAAGCCTCCAGTAAGATCAATCTCATCGCCTGTAATTTTTGCAAGCTGGTTAAATGGACCATTGCATATGTCACCCCTAGTTAGAACTTCAGCAGATTTTATCCCGGCTTCCTTTACGAGAAATTGGGTGTCAATGTAGGCAAGTGAGCCTTCGCCCTTGAATGCCATATCTAGATTCTCTCCAAGAGCTCGTTGTCTGAGAGGTCATCCACTGAGGCATCAAGTGAGCCAATAGAATCAATGTTGGGCCATAGACCGGATTCTTGTGGAATCACTGGTGTTTGTATGAATGGTGATATCATAGTCTCATAGTTTTGCAATTCGGTAAGTGAGGCCTTTAGCATGTAGGCTTCCTGTTCTTTCAGAGTTGAATCATTTGCACCGCTGGCTTTTGATGCAGATAAAATTTTATCATGAATTGTTTTTCTTGCAAGATCAATTACCGCTGCAGATTGCTGCTTGTCTTTTTTCTGCTCTTCGGTTTCCTCGTTTGCAGATTCTTGCTTTTTCTTTTCCTCAGTTTCGGCATTACCTTTTTGGGCTTCTTTAAGTTTAGTTTCAGTTTCAGTTTCATTATTTGCAGATGTTTGTTTCTTTTTTTCTTCTGCAATCTCTGCCTTTAGTGCAGTGATTTGTTTTTCGAGTTTTTCTTTTTCGGAATCTTCCATGTTCAATTCAGAAGAGCCATGTTTAGTTATTTGAGAACTATTTTGCTTTTTTAGAAACGGCATGACCCTTACGTGATCAATGGAATTGTCAATGCTTGCAACCATAGGTCCAAGCTCTGCAAGACATTTTTTCTCATCACCTTCGCAGAATCCCTTTACGTTTGCAACACCAATTCCGAATGCAGGTTCAGAAACTATTGCGTTGTGTATTGCGTAATAGTCTGTCGTGATTAATGGGTTTGACATTCCCTCTACAATTTTCTTGGGCCATACGGATGGCGACGTATACTTTAGTTCTCCAGATTGAATTTTCTTCCATACGTCATCGTCGTGGATTAGTGCAATCATCCACCAGTTTCCAGTACGTTCATCAAATCCCACTTCCATAATCGTGCCGACTCTGAACTCCTCCTGTTTTTCCAAAGCCTCTTCCTTGGAGTTGTATTCGGGATGATCCCATACTTTTCGTTCCTTGTTCCACCAGAGAATTAAGGGCAGTCCAAGAAAGTCCTTGGCGTTTTTGGAGTTGGCCAATTTTGTTGCCATCCAGCCGTTGAAATTGGTATCAGAGTTTATCAGGAAAGTCTTGATGTAGTTTCCTGCAATGCCCTTGAACTCGTTTAGAATCTCCAGCTTTGAGGCTGAAATCATCCTATTCCAGGCAGGACCGCACTGATCACACATGCTGTGAATTTAGAAAAATAAAGAAAAAGGAAGTATTATGCTTCTTTGTTTGGATTGTCTGGGTTTGAAGTCTCTGATTCTATAGGTTGGTTTTCTGAAAGTTCTTTGATTTTGTCCTGGAGTGTATCGTTGATTGATGTCAAATCATCCTGTGAGTTTTTCTCAGATGTCTTTACGGAATTTGTTTGCTTTGTGAGATCATCCTTTGTCTTTTTCTCAAGATCGCTTTCAGATATTCTTTGAAGCAGTATTTTCTTGTTTGTCTCAACAGTCTTCATCCTCTCATCTTCCAGAGTTTTTAGATTTTCTGAAACCAGTTTTTTTGCATTGGTGTTAAGAATTTCAATTCCCTCCTTGTCTCCGATTTGAATGTCATGTAGCTGCTGTACAAGATCCAACTTTTGCTTGTTGGTTAATTCGTCCTTGTCACGGATTTGCTTTTCAACAAGAGCAATCCCATCATTCCATTCCCTGATTTGTTCAGGAGAATTCATCGGTCTTTTCTTGGTTAGTACTTCCACAGAATCACATTTGCAAACCGCTCCGTCAACTGTACAGTGCATGTTGTGAAATGCCTGCTGCATCAGACTAGCATTTTCCTTGGCCATAGTTCTAACGGATTCATCAGGGGATTCCTGGAGAAGCAGAAATATTTTCACATTCCTTTCAAACTCTGAGATAACCTGATTCCAGCCCGAAGTGTTTGGCCTTACTTGATCATATATCATTAGAGTGAATTCTGCTTGGAGAGATTAGAGAAGTATAATTGCAATCATCCGCAGTCAAAGATTCCCTTGATTATTCTGTTAAAGAACGCACCCTTGGATGATGCAGACCTAAACCCCTCAAAGATTCGCCTTGGAACACCGCAATAGTTGTACGTCTTCCCGTTCAGGATGATGGTCATAGTAAGGTCCTCAAACCAGGTAACCTTTCCGACAAAGGAGCTGGGCAAATCAAAGTCCACTTCCCTTGAATCATTTGAGCCTGCCAAAGACATGAAGATTGTCTCATCATCAAAAGAGAAACTCTTAGGCTTTCGATTATGACTTCTCACTGCAAGAAATATCAGCGATGCTCTTAGACTGTTCAAACCTTGTCAATCGTGCTTACTTTGCCAGTCTCATCGGTAACTGAAAATGATTCGTCCTGGACTGCCTGCTTTTCAGGATCAATCTTTGATGCAAAGTTATCATCGCCAAGCCTTTCACCGATTGCCTCGATATTCAATGGTGCAATCTTGTTTAGCAATAAGATGGCCTTCATCTTGTCCTCGTCTGATTCAAAGTCAATGTCCTCAAATTCGCACTTGATACGGTAACGAGAAAGAAATTCCTTGTCATCATTTGCATAATGGGTCTTGAAATTTCTCTGATACCATTGCTTTCCCCAGATTGGTGCAAACCATGAACGCCATTCGTTTTCTATAACCTTCTGGAAGAATCTTAGCTTGCCCAAGAGAGTTGCCATGTTCGCTGCTGATTCATCAAAGAACAAAGATGTAGGAATGCCATATGTTGAGATTACATCGTTTGTACAGTATTTTGCCATCTCTATCAAATCTCTGGAATCAGTCTTTAGCGGAATGTCATGTATCTTGTATGCCTTTTCCGGATCAGTTTCTTCGGATGCATAAATCTCTCCTGCGTTAAGTTTCTTCATGAGTGCTTCTGCATCGGATTTACCATCTCTTCTTGTCATTGCAATTAGAGAGGAACCAGTCCAGTGCTTCTTTGCTATTAGCTGAAAGTCCTTTCCCTTGAGTCGCCTTAATGTTCTGGATGAATCCAAGGCCCGTACAGAGAATGGAAAACCGTTGTACAGAGTGTTGTAGACGGGATTCTCGGGATTGTATTCCGCATAAATTAGATTGTTCATGGTGTACGGCTCATTTGATAGAGTGGTGTGCAATGCCTCAAGCTTCCACTTTTCGTTTACAATGTTGTAGACGATGTCCCGAGAGTGCAACGGTACGAGATTGTACTTGTTTCCCTCTACGATTCGGATATTTGTGGCCTTTCCATATACGAGGGCGTTTGTGAACATTCCACGCTGTTTTTCTATGAGGGTGTGCTCGTATTCCTCAGTCTCATCATCAGGATCACCGACTGAATTATCTATCTTGATCATTTCCTGAATGATTTTCTGGTCTGATTCAATCTGCTTGAGGTCTTCTTGCTTGTTTCCAGAAGGATCCCTCAGTTCAAGAACAGGCTTTGAGCCCTTGGCAACTGCAAGCCAGGAGAGAAAATCAACGCATCGTCCTGAAATGGTACTGATGTACGCATCCTGTAAAATCATGTTGTCCAGCCCCTGATTCATGTTGAAGAATGCACGCCAGATGGGCCACAATGCCTTCTTTGATGCGGATAGTGAATGAGGACGTTTGAGTCCCTTTACCGGAATTGAATCAAATAGAAATTGCGGAACGTAATTGTCATAAGCTGAGACGGCAGGGTTTTCAAAGTCCAGGATTCTTCGAGCCATGCCACGAGCTCCGATGAGGTTCTTGCCGTTTTTTGATTTGCTTCTTACCACAATGGTTTAGGTTAGAGATGGAGAAAAAGGAAGTATTATCATATTCCAATGGAGTTACTTTCAGCATTAGCAAACATTTTCAAGATCTTAACTGACAAGGCAACATTCTCTTCTGTAAATAGATCGTCAAATTTTTCTCTATACAAAGGATCTTTAGATTTAAATTCTTTATAATATGTTTCATATTCTAATTCATTTAGATTTTGTTTGAGATGTGCCTGACAGTTTAAAGTATCCGTAATTTCATTAATTCTTGAATATACAGACTGTAAAAGCAATTTACCATCATCAGATAGAGTATAGAATCGATTTTCTACTCTCTGAGGCGGACCATAGACATCAAATTTAGTTATTAAATTCAATTTTTCTAATTCTTTTAACTCATCCTTAGCATTTTGGATAGTAAAACCAATTTGATATGATTTAAGGCATGAATTGTTTATCAAAATAGTTTCTGATGAAAGGCCCTGATTCAGTTTTAATAATGCCCATTGCTGAAAATAACTAAATTTGAAGAATCTAGCATCCATATCTTAGGTCAAAATTGTTGCTAGATATATTTTTCATTATCTAAAACAAACCGTCTCCATATCCTGACTCAGTATCAACGTCAATGATTCTTCTGTCACCTTCATTTCTTCCAATATCCCAAGCAATCATGGCATACACGCAGGAATGCAATGCATCATCAGGTTCGGAATCTTCATGGAAATAGCGAATGTAGGTCTGGCCAGTTGATTTCAGTTTGGCCTTTTCTCCTTCTACTGCGGTAAACTGATCATTGATCCATTTCACCTTCTCGTAATCCATTCCAGGCAGGATTATTCTCGGACTGGTGAAATTGGCCTCCTTGAAGGGATATTTAATTAGATCAATTATTCTGTCAATTGCAAATGTTCTGTCAATGACGTAGCGGAGTTCCCTTAGCTGCTTGACCAGCTCGTCCCTTGTAGGCAAAGCCTGTTCGGGTCTGGGATGATACGAGTTTCTAATTACTTTGGATGCGTAACGTTGCTGCAAGGCCTGAACCTGTCTGGTTCCCCCTCCCGCATCCACTACTATCTTCTTTGGCTCGTATGCATCTATCAAATTAATGCAGAAATCCTTTTGTTTCTCAACATCAGATGTTTCTATTCTCTCAACCCAAAGAAGCTTGAAGATTGGAGCCTTGTCATCTATGCATTGCCAGATCCAGACGATTGTCTTTCCTCCGCCACCCCAGTCGATTCCAATGTACACATCACCATTCTCATGATCAACATCTGCGGAACGAGTAAGGGACTGGGTCTTGTCGTATAGTGCCATCATCATCGGAGTGGTGATTGGTTTCAGATCACCTTCGACAAATTCCGCAAAGAGATTTCTTCTCAAATCATTAATCGTAGAGTTTACATCCTCAAGCTTGGCTTCAATGGAAAATTCTGCTGAGACCTTGTAGTCATTTACTGCAGACAGTTTGGTTACTGGAATTCTAGGGTTTGACAGTTGGGATAAATGATATCCATGTTTTCCCACATGCTTTGGAGCTTTAGGAATCCAATCCCCATCAAGGACATCCAGCATGTAATCGCCATACACCAGACCGTTCTGATCAAATTCCAGGTCTGCCCTCCAGGAGTTGTTGTCATATCCCATAAATGGCTCGCCTCTTCTGAAATCGTATTCCATCTGGTTTGTGGAAAGCCACTGCTTGTGGTATAACGTATCAACGAATCCTCCGACTCCGCCAATTAACAGATCACCCATAGTATCAGCCTGAGTCTCCAGGGCATTACGGAATCCTACCCAGTTGATGTCGTTGCCCTCGTCTACTACCATCTTCTTGTTTGACTTTCCCTGAAGATGCTTCCAGCCGTTAAGAGCTGTAACCATGTCGATTGTGGAGCGAGTCTTTAGCGTGACCTTGGACATGGAGCCGTACCTTGAGATTCCCTCGATGTATTCTGATAATGGATAATGCTCGAATACGTCCTTTCTGAATTTATTATCTGAGAATGTCTTGAGGGCTTCAAGCTCAAAGTTGACGTACGTCTGGTCATAGTCATAGTTAGTGGATGCAGCATGAGCCAGAATGGTTGCAAAGAGAGTCGTCTTTCCCCACTGTCTGGCCCAGAGTAGTTGAATCCATGGATGCTGATCCTGTAAGACCTTGACTACCATGGGCAGATACTTGATTCTGTTTTTCTCTCCCTTGATTACTGGCCTGCATGCATAGTTCCACTCCAGGATGGGAATCGGGACATCAGGCAAAAGCCTCGCCTCATTCCTGGAAAAGTATTCAGAGTACGAATCGCATTTCTTTGCAAGAAGGGACAAGGCGTTGTCATCCCATTGGATTACCTTCCCGTCAATGTCAATCATGGAATTGCTTTTTCTTCTCAAGAATCATCAACTGCTGCAGGTGTGGTCTTGATGATGCCGGAATTTTGTCTTAGTTTTTTTATCTCTTCCTTCTTGTCGGATAGTTCCCTCTGAACGATTACTGCGGATATGTTGATGTTCTGTCCCTCGCTGTGCTTTTGCTTTAGCTCCGCAACCTTTGCACGAATCTTTAGCAATTCGGCCTTTAATCGAGGACTTCCAGTTTCAATAGTTTTAGTGGTGTATGTGCCATCCTTAGTTTCCTTCTTTTGGATTTTCTGTATGGTGATTGTTTCCCTGGAGAGTGCTATGGCTTCATCTCGGATTGAATCGAGTTCTGCATTGATGTCCTCCTGATATTTGGAGTAGCGAGGAAGAAAGTTTCTGATGTAATTGTTGTTAGAGTCTAATGTTAAGCGGTCTTGGTAAAGCTTGGAGCGAGTGTAGTTATCGACTCCCTTCAGACTCATCTTGTAAAGCAGATAGTTCTCATTGATGATTTCATTTCTCAGTTTGGCCTCCTCTATAATTTGAGTTAGAATTGATTGCCTATACTCTATGTCTTCAGGAGCTGATTGTCTTTTTTCCAAGCTTGAGTTACTCGAGCTTTTCATGACTGGTTTTAGTGGTTTAGCTTGAGTTATGAGAAATATTTGGAAGTATTTTATAGAAATTTACCCAAAAGATATCCCATTACGGCAGAACCAATTATCCCCACAATGAAATATATTTTGTCTTTACTTCCCTGCATTTTTACCTGAGTTTCAAGTGCATCCATTTTATCCAATAATTGTTTTGCAATCTCTGGAGGAACAGGCTTGTTTTCATCAATGAGTTTCTTTGCTTTTTTATATCCTGTGTCAAATCCTCCACCAAAACCACTACCAAAACTACCCATGCATTCTATTCTTTAATTGATGATTAAAAATCCCACTATGATAATTTCATTGTTTTCTTGTATGTGAAGATTTTGTAAAGTTTAGTGAATAAAAATGTCAACTTTATAGAGAAGGGACATTGCAGATTTGATAAAATCTACAAGCAAGGGCGTATTTTCAATACATAATTTTGTCACAGTTTTCGTTAAATCAACAGTAGATCGTACTGAATTGATTATTTTTCCAAATTTTCCATCAATTGTAGAAAGCTTGTCAACATGTGGTTTGATTTCTTTGATAGTTGTTACGATTTGACGTCTAAATGCGTTTATTCCAGGTTCTTCAATTACATACCCTTCCCTTGTTCTCATAATTTTTTCAAATCTAGTGGATGATTCCTCCGGGGGCTCATCAGGAGGACCATAATTTACTGCAACAGGTTTAAAATCTTCATATGTTTCTTTCTTAAATTTTATGTAATGTTCTTTTTCTAGTTCCTTCATTACATCAGCAAAATCATTATCTCCAGTCATAGAATCAAAAGAAGCTTGGCATAGAGTTTTGAGCAGACTCTTGCGAGGCAATGGGTGTTCTTCATCAAACAATCTTGCCAAAATCCAAGCAGGAAGAGGTTCACGGATATCCAACAAAATTACAACAACTGTAAATTATATTAAATTGATCTATTCGGGATTGAAATCATTTCATAAATCTAATTTTTTGCCTTCTTACCCGTGAATTCTTGCCATCTGGAAATTATCACGTCAAGGATATGATTTCTCCAAGGGAAGTCATTTTGAATGAACGTGTGACAGGTTAAAATTCCCACACCCTTCGCAAAACAGGGATTGGTCTATCGTTGCCATCTTGTCCATTTCCAACGCTCTGGCCATTTTCGGATTGATTTTTTGGAGATATTTTACCAGCTGTTCTGGAGTTACGGAAGTAAATTCACCCCCACAATTGGGACATTTTTTCATGAGATAGTATGGGATTACTAGGATTTATCAGATTCTATGAGTATCCCGGTGCTCTTTGAGTTCTTTCTTAGTACCCTTGAAATTACACTGTCCGCAACCCCAGACTCCACGAGATATCTGCATGTCAGTTAGTTTCAATAATTGAGATAAGAGAATGATTAGATCATACTGTTCATTCTTGCAAGCATCTTCAGCTCGTTTAGGCTAGCATGGATAATCTCAAACTCTTTCTTTTTCTCAAACTTTTCAACACAGTAACTTTCATCCTGTATCTTCTCTAGCTCTTCTTTGATTGCGTTGATGGTTTCCATCTTTTTTTGTTGGATTTTTTCATTCATGATTATCACATTTCAAAGACGTGCCTCCCGGTTGCGTAGAGTCCGAGAGACACATCCAAGTTTGTAAATTGATTTTGTTATTGTACGGTATAGTAATTATTTCTTAGATAATTTTTGTATAGTAATTGCAGCAGTTCTTAGCTTGCCGTTTGTTTTTTCAACGATGATTTCATGTTGTCTTATCTCCTGTTTTAATTGCACTACCTGCTTTGCATACGTTGGCAATGGAAAGGAGTCCAGACTAAAATCATCTTCAGAACCCATCTGCATAAGTTCTACTGATTTTAATTTAAGGGGATTTGGTACAACAAGATATTTGCCTGCAGTAAATTCTTCGTATTTTTTGTCCACATGATCCGCAATACCCAGACCGCATCCAGGACACCGTGCCAGGAAATCAAGCTGCTCAAATATGCCGTCCTGATCATTTGCAGATTTTGAGTTTAGCTTTAGAATATTGTTTTTTACATGCTTTGTAGTGACGTTAAGGATTCCTGCCATGTCACCTATTAGAAAGTCAAACTTTTCAATCAGGATTTTTGCCATTCCCTTTTCATAGTTTGTAAGCTTGGTCCTGTCGTTTACCTTCTTGTATGCGTTCATGATTTGTGCGATGGATTTCTTTGTCTCATCAATCTTTGATGAGTCAACGTGAGAAAATTCATCGACTACGACCTGGATTCTTTTTTCAGTGAGAAGTTGGGTATTGTCTAATAATTTTTGATATGCATGCGGAGGAGCCTTTCTAATCGGGTGATCCGTTGTCTGCTTTTTTACTGATGTGATGTCAAGCGTGCATTTTTGCCTTATCTGGTCAATCATGCGTATGCATTCTAGGAATTCTGCCTTTTTCAGGCTCAGATAATCCCACACATCCCCAGTAGGTTCTACAATTTCACGAATTGCTAGTTTTTTTTTAGAATCGTTTTCTTCTACATGTTTGTCAATCTGATCTATTCCGTTTATTCGATTTATACCGCAGTAGCATTTTTCCCATTTTCCATATTGCTCATCATCTACAAGTAGATTGAACTCGTGCTTATGAACGAAAGTATCATTGGATACTTTGGAATAGTTCCGCTTTTGTCTGGCTTCAAATAGATTATAGAAATGCGTTTTAGAATATGAGATTCCTTTCTCTTCAAGTTTGCTCAAGACATAATTGCTTATTTCATTTTCCTTTATCATGATTTTTTTTGCCTTTACAAGAATGTCTACCTTGTCACGAATTCTAATGATCAGTTGTTTTTTCGGTTCCGCATCCTTTGTTTCAAACTTTTCCAATTCCTTTTCAGCTGAACGCAGATCATTCCATACCCGATTGATCTCTTCTTTAGAATAATTTAGTTCACTCATGTCTACGCAATGACACTAGAGATTGAGATGTTTATATGCGTGGGGATAAGAAACGAGATCAGAAAATTATTTCACTTGGACATCTGCAAACCACTCTGTTTCCTTTTCATGAAATTCGTTTTCGGTAAATGATTCTGATTCAAATTCAAAATAGATTGTAATGGTGTACTGCACGTCCTCATAGGTTATCTTGTCTCCTGCTTTCGGAGAGTTTGGATCATTGCCTTCAAATCGGTTATGAAATGCTGGCCTGTCGATAATGGTTCCAAGAAATTCTTCATCTTTGTACAGTCTGTATCTCATCTCTTACAGCTCAACGTCATGTGCTTCCTTCAAATGCAATACGAGAGAGCCATGCTTTTTTGAGATAAAATCACAATGACTGCACTTGAACTCGTGCTGCTGTGGCCTGGTTACGCCTGATTTTCTTGCCATTTGTAGTAAAAACAGTGCCAATTATTTTAAATTTACAGTAGATTAATGATGTGAGTATCATTTTTTGGCTTTTCTTTTTTCTTCCCTTAGTTTCTGTATTCTGGGATCGGTAGCAAGCCCTGCAATCAAATCAACGACTCCTCCGATTCCTTCTTTGAGAGGTATCTTATCCATAACTTCAGATATGTCATTATCCGTACTGGGTTTTTTGATGAACTCACGCATTGCCTCCTTGATTCCTTCTGCTCTGGAATAGTATCGCTTCTCACATATCTTGTCAAATTCATCTAGTAATCCTTCTGGAATGTTTGCGACAACTTTGCTGTATTTTACGTTGCCTTTCTTACTGAACATATCTTCTTGAGCCAATGGTATGAATTACCATTTTCTAATATATAATATATCTTATTTGGTTAAGATAGTAGTAAGAATTGGTTATTTTTGGCAAATTTTATGATACATTTTGGGTATTTTTGCAATTGAAAAGGGTTCATTTTCTTTCATCGTTAATCCTCACCATTGTTTGATACGGTCAATAGCACAGCCTCGCTCTCTTCTGCTTGATGCAGCATACGGGACAGTTCTTCTTTTGATTCTGATTCCACCTGTCGCATCTCTCGCAGAACCAATGGTTTTCAAAGGTAAGGCAACTTTTTTTATTGATTGTCATTCTTCCATTCGAACCATTGACTTGTTGCAATGCGGACACCTCATGGAGGGACTTACATCCATTGTAGTCATCGGCATGTCACAATCACGACAATTCCATCTAGGCATGAATTATGATTGGTAATAACATGTATTTGACTTTCTAATTCAATTGTCATGTTGATTTCAATACCCTCAATGTGTTCTTCTTGTCTTCCAACGCATTGCTTACAGGTGCAGATACTACGTCAAACCCATCCAACATCGGAGTATTTCCAGTCTCAATTTGCTTTGTAAGCTGCTCTCCAAGAGTTACTGTCTGGCCGTTTGGCAATGGCATGACGATGTGAGCCATGAATATTTCTTCAAGCGAATAGATTTCAGCCTCCTTTGCAGACAGTAGAGCCTTGAGATAGTGGTAAAAGTATCGAAATGATCTTTCCTCATCATATTCTAGAGTACGGTTGTACCTATCGCCTACTTCCTTCTCGATGAATGGTATCTTGATCTTGATCATCAGGCTTGTATTCTCGTCCTTTCTGATGATGAACTCAAAGAAACTGTTGTTGCCTCCCTGCTGTGTTAGTCGCTTTTCCACTATTCCAAACTTTGTTAGAAGTTTCTGCACTTCCATCATTGTCTTGATGGAGTTTACCTTTGTGTTCTTGTAGAGATTGGAATCCGGAATCATGTCTTTACTCCCTTGCCATGCATTTGATCTTTACTGTTCTGAAATCTTGTGAATATCATTTGTTCAGTCTCCGCAAATCATTTTTCAGACGGTAGTATGATTTTTTGAGTTTGTCAAAGGCTTCTGAATTAGCATAATACCATTCGTTAATTTCTCCTTTCTTTTGATTAGTGTTGATACAGAATCTAGTCTCAATCAAATCTGCTTGTAAATAGGCACTCTCTAGTTTATGAAATAATTCCTCAACGTCATGTCTTTGGCTTGTTAGGTCATAGACAAAATTATCATCTTTTGCTTTCTGTTTGAGTTGTTCATACTCTTCACCTTGATACATTCTAAGATTCACCATCCATAATTATTGTCATTAGAACTCCTTTATCCCACATAGATACTCAACGGTGTCTAGTTTTGATTCCATTGCATCCTGAATCTCAGTAGGAGTAACGTCTACCTTATGCAATGCAGTTAAAGCCGTGAGAATCACATCACAGCATTCTTCCTTGAAATTATCAATATCCAAAATTCGGAGGGCGTTTCTTGTTTCCTGAACTTCCTCATACATATGCAAGAACTGTCTTTCAAAACTCCACTTGCCGAGCCTTTTCTCAAAGGCTCTTGTGATTGATTCACATCTTTGTAAGAAATCCGTAGATAGATTCTCAGTCATTTCCTAATTACCCCCTGAAAATACTGTCGAGATGTCAAAGTAATTCCTCGTAGCATTCATCGCAATAGTATTTCTCAGTTCCAGAGATGTATTGTTGAACATCATATCCGCTAAATCCATCATCTGCAAGTGTCATTACCAATCGACAAGATAGTCCTCTTCGTTTACCTTCGTGATCATCTGACTTACAAGTAGATATTTTTGATTCTACTAGGTCTCTTGGATTCCAATAACACTTAGTCATTTCTTCTCAACCTCCCTAGAAGATTGTGAATCTGAAAGTGCCTGATGTGCAAAAACGATGTTGGTCAGTTGTTCGTTTGTAATATGTAGTTGCTGTAATACCTCACCTAGTTTTTCTTTGAGTTGCTTGTTTTCTTGCTCTAATTCATCCACATATTCAGACTTGAAGAAATGATATCCGTTATCGTTATTTGTTTTGTAATGTGATGCTACCAATTCATTATCAATGATCTCTTCTTCAACATTATCGGCTTGTTCTTGATCAGGTGATTGTATGACTATGTTCAACATTCCTTTGTAATATTTCTCATCGACTGCCTTGAGAATCTTGAAGTCCATTTACTTACCACCGTCTCCGTTAGTCGGTGAATCTCGTTTTTCCAATTTAGATTTGCATAGTTCTTGATATCGTCCTATCCTTGACCATTCAAGTCCATATGAGCCAAGTGAGTCCTGTATTGCGTCAAAGATGAATTTGGCAGTTTCATAGTCTATTTTGTCAGTCTTACTCATTACTCATCGTCCTCCAATTGCTCGATAATTTCCATACTCACGCTTTCTCCACGTCGTCATCATCTTCTTTTTTTAACTGGTCAATGATTTTCTCAAGATATGTGATTTTGGTCTTGTTGTTGATCCCCATAAATTTTGAGACAGACTCAATTTTGTCGGATATTGTGTTGATTCTCAGATCATGCAATTCCATATTGTGTATTTGTCTAGTCATCATAGCCCCTCCAAATGTGATCTAACGTGTTTAAGAAATTCTTTTTTTGAATTTGTTACAAAATTAAGATGATTCTTGCATTGGAACTTTTTGTATTTCATCAGAAATCATCTCCCAGGAGCAGGTCCTTTCTGATTAGTCCTTGTGTGCTTTCTACTCCGACCTCTGCAAATCTTGATTTTTTTATTTTAGTTGCTTTATTCATAGTATACTTATTGTATACGTAATATATTAGGGTATACCAACAGTATGCTAATTGTATATTCTTAAATAGCTTATATTGTATACCAATCGTATGCGTAATGGAATGGAATTTGTGGGTAAAGTCTCTAAAATGGGCGACAAAATGATAATCATCATCCCTAAAAATTATCATAAGATTATTGAAAAGGAAAAACTTGTTGCAGAAGTTCAAGTCAACGTGAAGAAGATCTAAAATCATTTCAAATATCCTGCCTTTTTCAGCATTTCATAAACGTCATCAAGATAGCCGTTGACAACAGATCTGTTTACTCCCATTGCCATGCCATGAGTCCTCAGATCATCCCAGGTGTATTTTCCAGTCTTTGCCTTGTCGTACAAAGTTTTGATTCTTGAATGTCGGATTTTACCAGTCATATGATAATCACTCCGGTATCTTTCAAGAACTGTCGTTTGAATTTCTTATTTGACGGACGGGTCTTTAGCTGCCTTCCGCAGCACGGACAATATTTGCCATCCCAGTAGACATAGAGCTGGCATTCCTTGCAATACTTTTGTCCCTGAGCATATCTGTTTCTTGCAAATCCCTTGGCCTTGTATCTCGGACAAGTGCCCTTGCAAAGAGTCATTGTTCTTTCTCCAACTGCAATCTCTTCATGGTCCTGTAGATTGGCTCAAAGGCAATCAGGGCACACTTGATGTAGAGTTCTTCTGAGATTTCCAGTTCCCTCAGCTGCTCATGATTTAGAATTATTGGAAGATACCCGTCCCGGATGTAATCATCGTTTCTGTCCTTGGTGTTTTTTGTCTCAGATATCTCATCGTTGAATCCATGAACCCCACCATCAAGCTCCACAGGCACGGTATGACCGCATATCTCCATTAGTATATCAGGCCTTCTTTGTCCAAATCTTCCCTGGGGAAGTGGCAGTGTCTGATGGGATGCTGCCTTGTAGCCCCTGCCAATGTAGGACATTACCTGGATAATTCTGTCAGAGTCAGAGCCTACGGTCCTGTTGGCGTT
Organism: Candidatus Nitrosopumilus sp.; assembly: GCA_029263475.1. Lineage (GTDB taxonomy): Archaea > Thermoproteota > Nitrososphaeria > Nitrososphaerales > Nitrosopumilaceae > Nitrosopumilus. The sequence continues at coordinate 43,262 of JAJCXK010000081.1, read as the reverse complement.
TGCACGATGCTTCCAGGACTTGTTACCCAATTTTATCAATCTCCATTGTTATGATTTCTGTAAGCTTGGCTCCGTTTTGCTTTGCAACAGAATCAAGAATCAAGCTGATCAGCCCAGACAGACTAGACACTCCCATTACTGAAAAGTTCTTTTTTCTTGCAGCATGGAATTCATGCCACTTATCATATACGATATCACCGATTGTCAAAGAAGTGAATCCAGGTTTAGGCAATTTACTTTTCCTCCTTCTCTGTGAAATCTTCAATCTTCGTTCCCTTGTGAGGTACATCTCTAGATTTCAATTTTGTTTCAAAATTAGATTTCAAATCTGATTCCCCCATGCCTTCCAGCTTGTCGATTCCTTTCTTGCAAAGACTTCTATCTTCTTTATGACAGACATTCTAGATATTCCATCCTCGATGATCACTCGCATCTCGTCAGGCTTTTCAGAATGCTTTGTGTTAGGTGCCTCAAAGTAATTTGGTAGCTGTGAATGAAACGCCCTTACGTTTCCCTTGATTGCAAACAGACAGTCCTCAGTTACGTTTCGATACCAGTATCCCATCCCAAGAAAGTTTGTCTTTCTCCAAGTGACCTTGCCCTTGTAGGTAAAGCCAAGCTCTGAGATTATTCTCATCGCATCTGGAAGCATTGCGTTTGTTGCCCACATGAACATGACAGAATCCTTGTGATACTGGAATTTTTTCATCAGTGTAATGATGTCATCAGTTTGCATCGTAGGATACTTTTGGGAAGCACCAGAGGTCAGAGAGCCACCAGTGTTTTGATTGTCAAACTCCCAGGGAGGATCAACATACCATACGTTGTAATCCATTTCAGGGATTACAGGAGTCTTGGAGCCTATCTTTCTTTTTCTGTTTTGGACCTTATTGTAGGCACCATTTACGGATATTTTCTGGCATCTAGTGCCTGAATGGTATCATTATCGCCATCTTCAACAATGGAAATTCTCTTGTGGACGGTATCAGAACTCTCATTGAATATCTCTCCAATCTTATCAAGAGTTGGCTTGTTAACTTCTGTCTGATTTCTGATAGAAGTTAGATCATTTCTTTGTCCCTGATTAGTTTCTTGACTGAATTTTTCCTTTAGAATAATCTGTATTGCTGCCTTTTCGCTTTCAGTGAAATCTTTTCTTAGCTGGTTTTCCTCAATCTCTCCAAATACATTTTCATCAAGAGATATGACAGTTACAGGAATTTTATTCCAATCCAATTTTTTACATGCTTCAAGTCTTCGCAGTCCGGCAATCAGATTGTTTTTCTCATCAACTACGATAGGATGCAAAAGATCAACATCCTCAATTGATGACGCTAGTCCATCAAGATTTCCAATATCTTTTCTAATTCTTTTTCCAATTGCTATGTCAGAGATTAGAACTTGTTTCAAATCAAATCCTCCTTTTTTGTAGGATAAGATTTTTCGTTTTGCATTTGTTTAAGAAATGGCTCTAGTTGTTTGATAGGAATTATTTCTTCACAGTCATTTATTTTTAGAATATTCCACATCACCAACTCGTCATCTTCAATGTTAAATTCACGAGTAGTGTGTTCACTAATTATTTTGAAGTGTTTCAATTTTCCAATCGCTCCTTTGCAAAATCAAAATAATCCTTTACAATCTCAAATCCGACATACTTTCTCTTCATCTCCTTTGCAACAGTAGCCACCATTCCAGAACCCAAAAACGGATCAAGTATGTAATCGCCCTTCTTGCTGGAGTATGATAGAATCTTTCTAATCAGTTCAGACGGAAGCTTGGTAGGAGTCTTTTTCTTTCCGGTCCAGTATTCTCGCTTGATGTACCAGACATCTTCCATGTCCTGGTAACGGGCACAACCCTTGCCATCCACTGCACGTTCCGAATCTTCAAACCTGCAATTGGTGTAAAAGTCATAATCCTTTCGCCTCTTTGTAACAAAGAGAATGTGATAGTGAGAGGTTACGAACTTGTTTCGGGTTACCACTCCAAACTGAAACTTCCAGATTATGTGATTTGCAACGTAGAATCCCACTGATTTGAGGTTGTTTTCGATTATGTTGAGGTTGTTGTAGCCTGAGATTACATACATCGAACCGTTAGGCTTTAGGGAATCGTAGGCTAGAGTCATCCAGTCATGAGTGAACTTGTCATAGTCTTTGGGCAGAATGTCCTCGTAACCGCCTATCACGTTTGAGGCAGTTCGATTATAGTTTGCCTTTTTTGATTTGAAATCAATTGCAAAGGGAGGATCAGTTACGACAAGATCAATCTTTCCCTTTGGAATTTTCTTCATTCCAGAGACACAGTCCTCGTTGAAGATCTGATTGAGGATTTTCAAGATTCCCAACTCCTGACAGTTCTTACATTGACATCCTGAGCATCACATGCAGAGCACAATTTTCTATTTATCCTTTCCACATACTTTGTAAAAAAATCAAATCCGCATTTACGGCAATGTGCCTTTTTGCATTCAGGCAGATAGTCAAGAGGATTCATGATTGCCAGTCCTGATTAATCAGAAAGGATTTTACAAAAACAGAATCACATTTTTCACATATCGGCTGTCCGGTTTCCTTTGAGGAATGAGTTTCAATGCCAGATGAAAAGCATTTGTGGCAGAGACCAATCAATCCGCAATGCTCCCTTGGCTATCGTGATCATCATGGCAATCGCAAAACGGTAAGAGCACATGCTTTGAAATGATTACTGGAATTGTGCATCTTGCAATACATGCGGAATATAATGAGACTGAAACCTCCCCATATTCAGAATTGATGGGTAGGAATTCAGCGGAACGTTTCAATTTTCAGGCCTCCCAACGATGATCTTCTGGTTTGACTCGTTTCGAGTAATCAGGTATGGTGCGACAGATGATGTCAGGGTGTTCAAGTGACGTCTTACTGCCTGCTCTGAGCCGTGGCCCATCTTCTGCTTGCAGAGGTATACGATGGAGTAAAGGGCATCATTGAAGAGAACGTGGCCATCTGTGGTGGTCTCATTTTTTAGGTAGGACTCGACGATATCGTAGGTTCCAATGTTAATTCCAATCTCACTTGTATAGTCAAAGTGCGTGTTTGGGTTTTTTTCCTCCCTCCCAGAAAATTCCTCCTCGTTTTTTCTCAGCTTCTCTTTTGCAATTATCTGATAGTCAAGGTATGATATCTTCTTGATGTTGCAGGACTGGTGGCACAATACGAGGTTTTCAAGCCTGTTATCGGTCCTGTTGTTGTTTAGATGATCAAAGGAGAACCGCTTGGATGACAAAATCTGATTGCAGTAAAAGCACTTGAAGCCACCGTCTCTGTGAATCAGCCTTGGAAGAAACTTTTGCTTTAGGGATATGGTAAGGCTCTTCATGCTACAGCATGCACTCCCGTTTTTTTGAATTGAAAGAGGAAAAAATTTCTCGAGGTAAAGAGTGAGAAAAAATTATCATTTTCAGATAAATCTCCGGGAAGCTTGCTCTACCAAAAATCTCATTGGTGCGATGTGACCAGAGTATTCCAAACTGTACAGAATTGGAATCTGACTTGATTTTTTGAATAGACCATCAAAGTGTGACGGCATTGTTGTATGAACCTCTTGCTTTCGAGGCATGGCATGTAAAGTGAAATGGTTCAAGCTGGAATTTTCCCCAATGATAAATTGACTAGATTTTTGCAGACGGTACAGTAGTGCTCCTTTGGGATTCCATCAGAGTAATAGCAGACTTTAGTTTTACATTCAGGACAGACGGTTTGAATCTGTCGATAGTTGTCAGTAATTTCAATGATCATTGAGTTGTTTTTCTCAGAGAGATCAATGCCACTTTGGATGTGAGGATGTATGCTCATGATTGAACCCCCAAGGCGTTTAGAGAAGGAGAGAAAATTTTCCAGGGAAGGACTATCAGTTCCTTTCCATGCGTTTTGTAGATGTGAGGATTGTTCTTCATGAATTGTTTGATTTGATCAAAATTTATCCAATGCTGCTCGTTGTGCCTGTTTGATAGTAAAATTACAAGATGAGCTTTTCGGTCCTGAACAAATTGTATGATGGACTGATTTACTCCGAATCCGATGGAACCATACTTTGATACGTCCCAGCCTGCCTTGTATCCGGCAGATTTGAAGGGCGTAGTGATTTCTAAGACTACGGAGTTGTTGTTTGGGTTGACGGTAAACTCCTGTCCTTCCAATTTCTTGACAAAGGATGGATGGTACATGACTAGTCTTTTCCCACCCATTTTTTGCCATGACATGCTTCGCACTTTCCACCTGGAAGATCATCTGATTCCCTTCCACATGAGCGACACATGGTGGTAGGCATCAGGACAATTCTCCTGTTACTTCGTAGATCAGAACTGCCTCAGACTTGTCAATATCCTTGTCATCTACAAATCCAATCTTTCTTTTTTGATATCGGAATTTTCTAACGACTTGGCCATCTTCCAGTATTTCAAGGGTTTTGGCTTTTGGGCTGTCAATTGTATCAGGTGCACAATGATATACGAGAATTTTGTCTTGTGATTGCTGTATTAGAATTTTCAATCCCAACTCTCCCCATCGTCAAGATAGTGAATGTCATGCTGCGTGCAGTTGATGTGAAACTGAATCTGTACTTCGTCACTGCTTTTGAAATTACAGTCCCTGCAGCTTACAGGAGTCATTATGAAACAATCTCCCGTACCAAAAGAAGCATCCTTCCGTGATACTTTCCGATACACCAGCACTTGCAATTACAGTCAGTAGCATAGCTGCATTGAATGGAATGTTTTTTGTTGTTTATTGTTTCATATTTTGGAAGCTGCTTTAGATTCTTGAAATGTGATTCATAAAGCCTGTTGAAAACGGATAATTCTATTTCATTTGATTCAAGTTGTGCAGTCCATTTCGTTAGTAGCGTTGTGATTTTTTGTACGGTGTAGATTTGGTTTTGTGATGTATTGAGGTATACGAATTCACATGAGATCGTATCTAGAAGGTTCATTGTATGAGAGCAACCTCCGAAATTATTTTCATTGATTCAAAAGATTCAATCAAACTTACACAATTCTCACACAGCAATTTTTCATGAGTTTTGTTGTCCAGTTCAAAAGAAGTGAGAGTTTTTTTACCTTCACAAATACAAGAGTTGAAGAAAGAAGTTGCTGATGGAATTTTCATTTTTCCAACATCACCTTTTTGTGTTCAGCATCAATCAAAAATTCCAAAATGGCAGTTTTAGATAACTTGGTTTTATTGTGAATTTCATTAAGTTTCTCCAAATAATCAGGCTTAACATTAACAGTTGAATAACTCATGTTTATACAGTATTCTACATGTATATCCATGATTAATAATGTATTTGTTAACCATATTCAATGTAAAGTCAAAAACAATTAATACATGTAATTACATGTATTAGATATGGTTAAACGAGTTGGCATAGTTACAGTAGACATTGAAAAACACCTGTATGAAAAGATCGCAACAGAATCTAATAAAGAAAATCTAAGCATACGAAAATTTGTCAATCAAATCATAGAAGAAAAATTTGAAAAAGATCAATTTTTGAACAATATATCTCCAAAACTCAGTTTGATAGAATTTACAGAAGAATCAATTTTGATTAGAGATGAGACTGCAAAGAAATCCAGATTTGCTGAAATCATAATAAAAAATGAAAAATTATGGTGTAGTCTGGATGAAAAAGAGAATTGTAGTCATGTCAGATTTGCATTCATGTTACCTGGACTAGTAAAGCTAAAAGACAAACTGAAACAAATCTAGCAGTTATTTTTTCCTCTTCAATGAAGGAACCTTGTCTTCAAGCAGCATTCTTTCAAGCTGTGCAATTTTTGTTTTGTTGTCGTGGTTATCCTGTTCGAGTTCAGAAATTTTTGTATTGGCTGTCTGCAATTTTCTTATTTTTTCCTTGTTCTTAGTCTGATCAAAGACTAAGAGTTCAGGTTCCAATTCATCAAAGAGTTCTTCCTTTTCTTCCTCATTCCTTCGTTGGTACTGCTGAAGATATGCACCATGCCCGATCATTGCGTGTGCAATGTCCTCATTGAACAGTCGGATTGCACGAGTAAAGAAATATCCCCTGAAACAGTAAAGGTTGATTTTTGAGTATCCAGTTGTCTCAAACTTGTAATCCATTCCCAATTTTTCAAGATGCCTGCATAGAACACGATCTTCTGAAGTTCGAGCATTTTTCAAAATTGGATTCTTTGTAAATATAGTCTGATCATCCTCAACTTTTTCCAGTAATCTTTTCAAGGTAAACGTGCATTCCTTTGAAAAGAACGTCGTTCTAGACATCTTCTTTTTTGTAAGAATTGCAGGGATTCGTGCCCCGTATCGCTTACCAGTCCAGAAAAAGTCCTTTTTCTTCAATCCAATTATTTCAACTGGTCTGCAACCAGATGAAATTAGGCACAGATAATAGCACTTTTGCTTTGGCTTTACCGCCTCTACAATCTTCTGAATCTCATCAACGGATATGGCGTATCTTTCTTCTTGGATGTTTTGTGGGAATTTTATCTCATCTGAGAATTCTCCACGAATCTTGTAATATTTCAGATAATTGTTAATCGCAGAAAATTCAACCTTGATCGTGTTGAATGTCTTGGTTTTTGCAAGTCGGTTTACCCATTGCTGCAATACAGATGTTATTTCTTCCTCTCTTTGATCGACATCAATCTTTATCACATCGTTGATTACCTCATCAAAATCTTTGACTGAATACTCTTCAACACATGTCTTGTCAAGGGTCTTGATCGCTATTGTAAAGTGAGCAATCGATGATTGTGACTTGTTTGCAAGCTTTTCACCGAGATAATTCTCCCTATTCTTCTTCTTTGTGTACTTTAGCATGACATAATGCATCACGAATAATAATTAAAGTGAGCTTTTTGTATTGCATATAGGGATATAAACAACATTGTCAGAATGAAAAAGTCGATTCTAATGGAACTACCAATTTGTGGCTTTGATGCAAAAAATTCAGTACTGTGCCCAAAGTGTGAAGGCAAAGTTGAATCAGGTGAACTGACAAAGGCAGACGTCGAGGCATCAATGAATCTAGCAAAAATTGCCAAATCCAACAAGGCAATAGAGGACTTTACGCTATACTCATGCAAGGAGCTTGACGGAAATTTCATTTTATCATTGGGCAAAGAGGACATAAGAATAATCAGACAAAGTCGTACACTGTATCGTACATTGCAAGCGGAGTTCAAGGGAAAAATTTGGCTGGTGGAAGCTGACGAGACAGACAAGCGATTCATAGAGGACCTATTTTTTCCAACCAAGATCCTGTCAATAAATGCAGTATGGGCACCGGGAGGCATCCAAAAGACCAAGGCAGTGGTCTCAGGTAAATGGACTCCAAAGTTTCCAATCGACACCGAAAAAGTAGTACAGATAGTCAAGGATGCCCGAAACCTTGACATTGAGATAGAATTTGAGGATAACAGGCAGTAAAATGGTTTTTGTAAAAACTCACAGCATTTCAGAATTAAACGAGGAATTGATTGGAAAGCAAGTGGTTTTGGGAGGATGGATTGAAGATCTTCGAAAATTAGGAAAAATGTCATTTATCACACTGCGTGACGTGTCAGGAATTTCTCAGATCATAGTCAAGGGAGAGCTGAATGACAATCTTGGTGAGATCAATCGTCAAAGTGTCGTAAGCATTACAGGAATAGTTCAAGAGACCAAAGCTCGCGACTTTGCATTTGAGGTAAAGGCAGAAGATATCGAAGTACTTGGAAAAGCAGTCCACCCGTTACCAGTAGACCCAATTGGAAGAATGGAGAGCAACATCGACACAAGACTCAATCATCGCGCGCTTGATATGCGAAATCAAAAGACGGCCTCGATTTTCAAGATTCGTCACCACTTACTTCAAGCACTAAGAAAGACACTATCAGAAAAGAAATTCTTGGAAATTACAACGCCAAAGATCATCGGCAGTGCAAGCGAAGGCGGCGCGGATTTGTTTTCGCTGGAATATTTCGGAAAGACAGCATACCTTGCACAAAGTCCACAGCTTTACAAGGAGCAAATGACATTGGGACTGGAAAGGGTATTTGAGATTTCAAATTTTTACAGAGCAGAAAACTCTCACACTGGACGTCACCTGACAGAGTTTACCAGCATAGACATTGAAGCAGCATTCATGGATTACAACGATGTCATGAGTGTTTTGGAATCACTTGTTGTCGCAGTGTACAAAGATATTTCTGAAAACTGCAAGAAGGAGCAAGAGGAAATTGAACATACTATAGAAATGCCCACAACTCCGTTTGAAAGAGTGACATACACTCAATGCATAGAGGAATTAAAAAAAGAAGGCGAGCAGGTAGAATTTGGAGACGACTTACTTGACTCGCACCTAAGAATAGTAGGCAATAATCATCCAGGATTTTTCTTTTTGACGGATTGGCCGATGAAGCTAAAACCGTTTTACATCAGAGAAAAAGACGAGGACGCGACACTGTCTCGCTCATTTGACTTGCAATACGGATTTTTGGAACTATCATCAGGCGGAACCAGACTTCACAATCCAGATATGATTAAGGAAAGACTAAAGGAGCAAGGACTGGATCCTTCCCAATTCACAGATCACCTCAAGACGTTTGAGTGGGGAATGCCACCACATTCAGGATGGGGAATGGGACTAGACAGGTTGATGACCACACTGATTGGAATAGACAATGTTCGTGAGGTAGTCCTATATCCGAGAGATCCGGACAGGTTAAATCCATAGAAAGGAGACATAAAGAACATGCCACTATTCTGCAAACAATGCAATGAGAGGAGATACCCCATATTTCAGACAGCGGAAAAGCTTACCCTGTGGCTATGTGAGAAATGCAACAACTATGTAGATCCCAAAGACGTAATCGTCAGGGAACGTACAAAGTCAGAAAAAGACGAGATGGATGCCAAGATTGACAACTTTAAGAAAACAGTTGTGCTGACAGGCGAAAAGATGAAAAGGCGAAAAGGCGTCAATTGATTTTCACCACATATTCAGATTTTTATTGCATCAAGGATTGATCACTCCATGATAGAACAAAACGATGCAAAAAAGGTAGTGGAAGTAATCGGAAACAACCTAATCGGAGTATCACATGATTCAAGCAGCTTTGCAAAGCTGCCAGATTCTTTTTGGGGATACTTTGCAAGGGGTCACGACAAGAAGGGAACGTTTGGAGTGATTGTCACGTATTCCGAAGAGGGAAAAGACGTGGATGAGCTAATCAAAATGTACGAGGACTGGGCAGCAAAGAACAAGACCAAAGATTCAAAACAAGATAAGTAACAATAATCTATTTCGTTTCTTTTAGCAGCTTGCGATATCCAGCACATTCTTTGCAGATTGGTTTTCCCTTGTATTTTGGATTACCATCAGTTATTTTTGAAGTTGCCTCAATAATTTTACAGATACAGCACTTTACCATAATGTTTTGAACTGTCAGCATTTAATAAAAATTGATAGACGTTGAAAAGATTTCAAACTTAGCATCAATAGGAATCAGATGGATCATTTAGACACGATCTTTATTGCAGTCAATGGAAAATCAGGATCAATTTTAAATATCATTTTAACGTAGTGTTGTCAACGAGAAGCCTTTGTTCTGCGTCGTAGAATGACGGGTTTGGAAAACACATCATGTTAGGAATACGTCCTCTGTTTTGCATGTTTTCCATGTACCTCGTTGTTTTAAAATGAAAAGATTTCTGAACCAGAACAGTATTTTTCAATCAGACCCCCCTCCATTTCCCCTTACAAGATACAGTTCAGTATTGAATTGCCCATCAATGCTAGAACTTGAATACAAAAAAGAATACGAGATGTTTTTGCGCAATGTCTGTTGAATGATCTAGACTGTATGATTTGAAAAAATATGTCCAAACGTATGTGTATTATTATTCAGAGTTACATTAATCGGAATGGGTTCTGCAGCAGAATGCAGTAATTGTACCATCTGGTTTTGCGTAAACCACTGACTGTAGTAACCAAGCCCATTTTTAAATGCCAGTTTTTTCTCGTCAAAGGAATCCTCATCGATTTGCTGAACCATCGCTTTCATTGGTACATACATCATAGGAGCAGCAAATGTAAAATCATCTCCGTTAAATGCGGAAACCAACGCGAGTCCGTCTTTTCCTGCTAGCCTAGTCATGTTATCAAAGAATTGCCGTCTCAGAGTTGCATCTATTACTCCCACCGTATTGTACATGCACATCACAATCTTTACAGAATTATCGCCATCAAAGAGATCATCTATTGCAGGATTCGTAGCATCGTATTTTTGAAATGAGATATTTTTTGCACTCATTTCAGATTGCTTGTTTTTTGACATCCGGATCATCGATTTAGACACATCCAGACCACAATAGGATACAGAATTGTCAAGAATTTTTTGCAGAGAAAACAAGACACGACCCGTACCAGAACCCATGTCAATAACGGTATATTTTTCATCAGGCTTCATGATTTTCTTGCAGAGCTCACCCGCTATTCTGATCTCTTCAGAAATATATCCAGATATCACAGGATCAGAACTGTTTTCCACATTGTCATCATACTGAGATGACATGTCATTCCAAGCCTTGCCATCCACATCATCCCACATATTCCTTACAACAAGCATTCATGTTGTTTGATATTTTTAATTTTGTAAAAAAGACTAGTAGCCTTCCTCTCCGGGGAAAAGAAGACACCAATAGTTTGCACTAGTTTTTGCAGACATCTTTTGTCCTACCTTGCAAGGTCCAAAAATATTCCCTGCAGCGAGTTCTGACTGATAGTTTGGAACTCTCTGAATCTGCTTGACTATTGCAGGCGTTACAAAGAAGGAACGTACCTGTAGTCCATTCACATCAAATGTCTCCACCGTATCTATGACATTATAGTCAGTCATCCCATCTTCTCCAATTGCTTCCTGCGGAGTGTATGGTGAGGGCTTGCCTCTGTTTGTCTTAAAGGCCTTGATGTTGAGGATTTCGCCAGAAATCTTTCCGATTCCTATGGCCTTGGTCTGTTCCGGAGGTTTGTTGTAATCACCCACATTGATTTGAGTTTGTGTCGTTTCGTTCATTTGTGATTCAACATGAAATATGATGGGATTCTAAATGAGTTATCTCTTTGATTAACTGATGACGTCTAGTCAACATCAATTCCACACACATTGCAAAGTTTTGAGGCACGTCACGTCTATTGTTGATTAAGAAGAACATGAATCATGAAAATCGATATTAGGCTAAGACAAACAACATCAGTATGAGTCCAGAGGCAATCAAGTCATTCATTATCGGAGGCGTGATAATGGCCATGGGCGCGTACTTTCTATTGTTATCAGGATAGAACCAACAATATCTTAGGCGTAATCCACCATCCGCATCTCTGATTCATTTCATTATCTTTTTCTAAATCATGGGTAATTTTTTAGATTTATTTTGAAATTCATGAGGTTTTCCCCATTTGAAACATATGACCACTTTATTCAATTTTATTTCGTGCGAGTATTTTGCACTCTGTACATTCATTTTTGGTAGTAGTTGAATGAACTTTTCATTGATCATTTTTAGAAACTTGGATGATACAATATTTAATAGAAATGTTAATTCTATAATTAAAAAATATCATCATGGAATAAAATCATCAGCAACAAAGTTTGCATTTGTCATCCACACTCCCCTTACAGTATTATCAAACGACACTTGATTTCTCATTCCAGAATGTTTCGACCTTGTTCTTAGAATACAACTACAGTAAGGGCATCGTACACCATCCCATCTCAGATAGACATCGCAAGCATTGCATCGCTTTCTCCCATTGTGATATTGTGTAACACGTGAATGTAACTTTGATGATTTGTATCTCATGCAGATTTCAATGCAAGTCACATCAAACAGATTCAGTTTTTTACATTTATCAACATATGACACATTTCATAAAGAAAGATTAGAAACGTAGAAAAAGTTCAGATTGCAAGAGAATGAACAATCCCATATTTCATCATGATTTTGTGTTTGGCACTTTAAAAAGATCACATGCCAAACGGAGCAGTTATGAAAGATGATAGTATGATGACCAGAACTATGAGGCCAAACGCCCTTGCAGTACCGAATCCGTGAACGGTCTTGATTGCTTTGACTGAAACGACGAAAATCCAGACTATGAACCCAATTGCGGCAATTACCATAACACCCACATAGCCTAAAACAGGCCCAATCAGTGAAAACAATTCCTCTTCGTCTGCATCAGATTGCATCAGGTATGACGGATCTATTGTCGTAAGAGAACCCCACATCAAAAATACCAGTGCCGAGAGCACCACCATCATCGGAATGACTGGAACGTATGCGTAAAAAAGAACAGAAAAGACCTTCTTCCAGCTTGTGTTGCCGCCTAGTTTTTTTCCAATGAAGTAGAACAACACGTTTGAAATAATTCCAGTCATTATGCTGATTCCCACAAATAGTATGACATCTGCCCAACCTACGGGAATGTCAAAGTCTACATCATTTTCCTCAAAGGCCTCATAATATGCATCATCAAGTGGCATCATGACAAACGGAACCATTACAAGCAGACCGATGACAGATGCAAACAGGAAGAGTCCTATGGAAGATGCGAAGTGCTTTTCATCGTTGTCTCGGATTTGAGCGAATGCAGCGTTTGGTGCAGTGATCACACGCAAAATAACGTTTAGATCAAAAGAAGACAAGCAGAACAAGTATTGCTCTTTTGCAATGCTGATAAGCATTGTGATTATTTTATCAGAATGGAGTGTGTGATATTTTGACACGTAAAATGAATAAAACAACGCGTCAAGATATCGGATGTCATTTTACTTGCAGTCTTTCTCAACCCATCTTGTAGACATTTGAAAACCTATGATGCAAGAAATGACTCTATAATTTTCTCAAATACGGGAAAAGGCTGAGGTCCCTTTATCGTTTCTTGCCCGTCAGCTCCGACTATGATAAAAGAGGGCGTGGACTTTATCCCGCTGTTTATCGCCTCCTCCAAGTTAAACACGATTGATTTCTCATATTTTTTTGAATCCATACAGCTTGCAAATGAATCAGTATCCAGTTCCAAAACCTCCGCATAGTCTTGCAGGCTTGATGCGTCTGCCCAGCCGCCATCTATACCCCTCTGGTTGGAATAAAGGTAAGAGTGATAATCCCAGTATCTGCCCTGCTCATCTGCGCAATACGTTGCAGCAGACGCAGTCAAAGAGTCATCACCGAGAAATGCCAAATCCACAAAGTACAGATTTGCCTTGCCAGTATCAATGTAGTTTTTCACAATGTCAGGCTTTGTGTTGAGAAACCATTTTTGACAGTTGGGACACTGATAGTCACCAAACTCTATTATCGTAACAGGAGAATCTACAGAGCCAAAAACAGGCGAGGCCTGTGACAAGTCAACGCCTCCCATGTCGAAGGAGTCATCCTCATGCAGCAAGATCATCCCGTTTTCAACCAAGAACTCTATTCCTTTTAGAAAGTCATCATCGGATATCATTCCCTTAGACCACCAGTCTGCATTGTTTTTAATCCACTTTGGAATGCCATCGCCATTAGATTCAGAGGATACAAACGATACCGAGATCATCCCATCCCGTATCAAGAATTGTATCCCAGAAACAAACGTTTCGTCATCAATGAGATCATTTGCCCACCACCCCGCATTTCCTTTCACCCACGCAGGAATATCAGAAGACCCCGCAGCTGAATTGCCAAATGAAACATCAAATGTTGCAGTCTCCAGGAGTATCGGCACAAACAATATTCCTTCAACAGATACGGTGATTTCATTTGTACCATCCTCAAAGGACACAGGGATGGAGACAGAGCCAGTGCTAGTATGTGTCAACGGGATTGGCCCAAATACTGAATTGCCATTGTTTTTGATATTTACAGTATAGTCGATATGAACCTGGATTTTCTCAGTGTCAGGGGTTAGAAACTCAATTTTCAGTCGGGTTTCCTCTCCGGGCAGATAGGAATCATCCAACTCAATTTTAACATCAAGGGAGCCATCACTTGTAGAGCTCATCTGAGACTCTGCAAATGCAGCATTCACAGATACAAAGACCAGTAAAACAAAAAACACAGATATCTTAAGCATGATTTAAAAAAACACACCTTGCTTAAACGCTTTTTTCTTATTTCACCATGATTTTCAGCCAGTGCAGAGCAACCATTGTTTGGCAGGACATTGATCACGTCAATTACCCCATTTTCTTTTTACGGCAATAGGAAAATTTCATGTTGAAATCTCAAAGCGCGCGTCAATAATCATAGAAAATGCTTCAGATCAGATTCGGCTTGTGACCGCTTCTGCATGCAAAGTGTTGTCAACTGGAGAATTAACGTGGTTTTCTAGTTTTTTATGCTTGGTTTTACAATTCCATCATCAAGAGGTTACAGGAATTTAATTTACGAGTCAATCCTCACTCCAACTATTTGTCTTGAGATGTGTATCTTTTTTCTCTGATTCACAACATGTCATATTGAGCCATTCCATGTTTTATTGCAGCAAGATAACTTTTCACACCATTCATGATACATTGAAAATTCCCATGAGCGTCAACTACCATCATGTTTCGGTTATTTTCTGATACAATTCATAGTACTTCTGCAGAGACATGGCCCATGCCGGAAAGAATTATTTTCCCATAAGTCATTATGTCGGTATATCATTTCTTAATTTCGGGCGGAGAAAACGGATCATGGCAATCTTTGAAAATTATCTTGGAATATTTAACTGAGATTAAGTAGACATATTATTTTATTAATTTGACATTGTAATTATTTTGCGTTCCTTTGATCATCATCATATATGCAAGAGTCAGGTTCCAACAAGCATCATAAAATCAGGATTGCTTCTAAGATAGAAGAAATCTTCATCATTCTTTGCAACAGTGCAAAGTCTCGAGTCAAGGTTTATCGACTGTTCAAGAAGAGCAAGTGTACTTGCAATGTCGTTTTGCAACATCATTACGGCAGCTTTGTTGTATATCGCATGTACAAATTTTGGATCCTTTTGTAATGCCAAATCAAAACAATTTATTGCCTCATCAAGTTTCTGAAGCCTGCAAAAAGCCACCCCTTTCTGAGCAATGACAACCACATCGTCAGGATCCATCTTCAATGCATCTTCACAAATCGATAGCGCTTTGGTAAATTTGCCTTCTTTAATCAACCGTGTAGATTCATCTATCATTAGACCGATTTTTCTTTTACCAGGCTTATCATATTTTCCTCGTTCTAATCTAACTATGTCCACAGAGATTATAGAATAAACATCTATTTGAAAACTCCCAACAAATCATATTATCCGTTATGATCTAGTCATTATCAAAACATAGCACAAACATAGTCACAAAAGAGGGAATCCCATTTTTAGAGATTGTCAGTAATGTGTTTGGTAAACTCTGCAGTACTCTTGTCACCTCCAATATCCTTTGTTTTGATACCTGACTTTACCAGGTCAAATATCGTGGATTCTAGTTTTTTCCCAACATCTACACATTTTGAATCATTGTGTTTGTTTCCTAGCCAGTCATGCATCATCTTAATTGACAGTAAAAACGACGACGGATTTGCAATGTTTTTTCCTGCAATGTCAAACGCAGCTCCGTGTACCGGTTCAAACAAAGCAAAGTCATCCCCAATGTTTGCAGCTGGTGCCATTCCCAATCCTCCAACTACCTGAGAAGACTCATCAGACAAAATATCACCAAACAGATTTGTCGTTACCACCACATCAAATTTTTGTGGTTGACGAATCAGATTCATCGCACATGCGTCAACGTACATCTCTTCAAATGCAATGTCAGGATAGTTCAAAGAAACTTCAGTGCATGCCTTGGCAAACAGTCCGTCCGTTACCCTCATTACATTTGACTTGTGAACGCATGTTACTTTCTTCATATTGTTACGCTGTGTTGCAGATTCAAATGCATATTTGGCAATCCTTTTGGAAGCAGCTTCTGAAATTATTCTTAGTGCCACTGCAGAATCACCCAAGCTGAATTCCTTTCCAATGTAAAGATCCTCAGTATTCTCTCGGACTATCACCATGTCAATGTCGTCACGCAATGCTGGCATGTGCGGATACGATTTTGAAGGTCGAATGTTGGCATAGAGATCAAGCATACGTCTCAGCACAACGATGACATCAGCTGCACTCTCGCCAACGGGTGCCTTTAAACATACATCAGAATTCTTTATCGCATCAACCGTATCATCAGGAAGCGCCTTTCCGGTTTCAGCCAGGGCCTTGTCTCCTGCTGACAACTTTGCAACATCAAATTTCAAATCCAATTTATCATGAATTGCGTTCAGCACAGAAACTGCGGATTCTGATAGTTCTGGACCTATCCCATCACCAGTGATTAGAGAAATTTTGTACATGAAAACATGATTCCAAAAGGGAGATTTTAGGATTTTGATATGAAATTACTTGTCCTTGAGCGTCTTTTTAAGCATAATTCTGTTGGTTCCGTCAATGACTGCCTTAACGCTGGTAGTCACAATGTCCTTGCCTACGGATTTGGATGAAACGTGATTTCCCTCCGTATCATCGATGCTAACTGTCACCTCACAGAGTGCAGTTGATCCGCCACTAATTGATGCCAACTCATAATCAGTAATTCGGAGCTCTGAGACTTTTCCGGTAATCTTCTGAATTGCATTTAGTGCCGCATCGACAGGGCCAACACCATGATCAGTTCCAATGAATTCCTTTCCGTCAATGTTTAGCTTTACGATAGCATGAGGTATAGTTCCGATTCCAGTAGATACGGAAAATCCTGCAAGCTGAACAATTCTTTTGATTCCTTTTTCTCCCAGAACATTACTTGCAATGGCCAGTAATTCAACATCCGTAATTTGCTTTCCCTGATCACCTAGCACCTTGATCTTGTCAAGAATCTGTTGTGATTGCTCTTTGGTCGTTGTAACTCCAAACTCCCCAAGCATTGCATTCATTCCGTGAATTCCAGCATGCTTTCCAACGCGAAGACTTCTCGTCCTCCCCACTAATTCTGGACTAATGGGCTCGTATGTGAGAGGATTGCTCAATACACCGTGAGTGTGAATTCCAGATTCGTGTCCAAACGCATTGTCTCCAACTATTGCCTTGTTTGGCTGAACCTTGATTCCCACTATTTTTGAGACATACCTCGAAGCGTCATAGATTAGCTGCGACTTGATGTGAGTTTCGTACTTTTGCTCGTATGGCAAGCATTGCAATGCCATCGAAAGCTCCTCCAAAGACGCGTTTCCTGCACGCTCCCCTATTCCGTTGATTGTGACATGTGCGCATGCAGCTCCGACATGAATTCCTGCCAATGCGTTTGCAACAGCCAATCCAAAGTCGTTGTGGCAGTGAACGCTAACAGGAAGCTTTGTCGCCTCAATTGTATCACGAGTCAATTCTGCCATATATTCAGGAGTGGAATATCCAACGGTATCAGGGATGTTTACCCTGTCCGCCTTTGCCTTTGCGACCTCGCCAAATACCTTTTTTAGAAATTCCCTATTGGTACGGGTGGCATCTTCGGCTGAAAATTCAACTTGCAATCCACGAGACTTTCCATACTCTACTGCCTCGATTGCCTTTTCAAGTGCCTGCTCTCTAGTCATTCGGAGCTTGTGTTCCAAGTGAATATCAGAGGTTGCGATAAACGTGTGAATATAGTTTAATCCTGCATCAACAGCGGCATCAATATCTTTCTTGATGGTTCTTGTCAATCCCGCAACCTCGCAAGACAATCCCTCATCGGTGATCATCTTTACTGCTTTTAATTCACCTTCAGAAATTACTGGAAAACCAGCTTCGATTGCATCTACACCTAATGCATCAAGCTTTTTTGCGATGGACAGTTTCTGTTCTGGAGATAGGGAAACCCCAACGGTTTGCTCCCCATCCCTTAGAGTAGTATCAAATATTCGGACATTCATGCTCCGCTCCTTTGCAAGGCGGCAACACCGGTTCTTGCAACGTCAAGTATTCCAAACTGTTTTGCCAATTCCTCAAATGCCTTTATCTGTTCAGGGGTTGCGGACAGCTCCACCATCAAGGAATCGGATTTGACATCATGAACTTTGCCGCCATACGCGTTGGCCAACTTGTTGACTTCCATGCTATCATTGGCATTGCTCAGTTTTATCTTAAAGAGGCAAAGTTCACGAAATACCGTCTTTTGTTCATCCAAACGCTCAACCTTTACGGTGTCAATCATTTTGTCGAGTTGCTTTACCACCTGATCAATTTGTTTTTCATCACCATATGTTGTAATGGTCATTTTAGAATTGTCAGGATCTTGAGTAATTCCTACAGAAATGCTATCAATGTTGAAATTTCTCGCCCTAAACAAATGAGTGACCTTGAATAGAATTCCAGGTTTGTTTTCAACTAGGATGGAAAGAATAGCCCACATTACAAATCACCTAAGATGGTAATACCATATCCGATAGCGAAGTTCCAGGAGCTACAAATGGCAATACGTCTTCCTCAGGATCAATAGGGATGTCAATGACTGTTGCAACGTCGCTGCTCAATGCATTCTTGATTGCCTTGTCAAGCTCGTCCATTGACTGAGCGCGAATTCCTTGCGCACCATAAGACTCTGCTAGTTTAACATAATCAGGACAGCTGTGTTGCTCTACGCCAATCATTCTTCGGTCATAGAAGGTTCTTTGCCATTGAGCTACCATCCCCAATATTGAATTGTTTAGTATAAACACGATTACCGGAATATCCTCCAAAACAGCTGTTGCAAGAGAATTTTCAGTCATGCTAAAGCTTCCATCACCTGCAATATCTACGACAGGGACATCAGGTTTTGCAACCTTGGCACCTATAGCTGCGGGGAAGCCCCAACCCATTGTACCGAGTCCGGTCGAACTAAAGAAAGTACCAGGTTGAATTACATCATAAAACAATGATGCCCACATTTGATGTTGCCCAACCTCAGTAGTGACAATGGATTCCTTTGGTAATAATTCTCGAAGTTTACGTAAAATTTTAGCTGCACCCATCTCGCCAGGATGAATCTTCAAGTTCTCCTTCCAGTAGGCCTTCGTTTCCTTGGCATGCTTTAGCCAAGGAGTTTCATCAGTCTTTTTGATTGCCTTTTGTAAAAGCAACTTTACCATCACTCTAAGATTTACCTTGACGTCACCGACAACTGCAATCTGAGCATTCTGATTCTTTCCAATTTCTGCAGGATCAACATCCATGTGAATAATTTTTAATTGTTTTTCAAAAGCCTCGAATGTTCCGACAGATCTGTCAGAAAACCTGGTTCCAATTGCCAAAACGCAATCAGCTTCTGCCATCATTTTATTAGCTTCTGCATGCCCATGCATTCCAATTGGACCCAAAGACAAAGGATGATTTTCAGGAAATGCACCCTTTCCCTTGAAAGTTGAAACCACAGGAAGCATAAGAGTTTCAGCAACTGCTTGTAATTCAGCAAATGCCGATGAGATGATGGCACCGCCACCAGCTAGGATTATTGGTTTTTCAGCATGAAGCAACATGTCAATTGCTCTTTCAACATTAACAACATCAGGATCAGCCCAAGGATGATACCCTTGAATTTTAAACTCATCTGGAAAATCCATTTGCGCCTCACCAGTTTGAACGTCCTTAGGAATGTCAATGAGTACAGGGCCAGGTCTTCCGCTTTCTGCAATGAAAAATCCTTTCTTTACAACTTCTGGAATCTCAGCAGCAGAACGTGGTTGAAACGCATATTTCACAACAGGGTTTGCCATTCCTATAATGTCACTTTCTTGAAATGCGTCTTTACCGATCATGTTGACAGGCACCTGTCCTGTCACCGCAATCATAGGTGCAGAATCAGCTTGCGCAGTTGCAATTCCAGTCAAAATGTTTGTTGCCCCAGGACCAGAAGTTGCAAAGCAAACACCGGGTTTTCTGCTCACCCTTCCAAATCCATCAGCCATATGTGCAGCTGACTGCTCGTGTCGTGCCAAGATATGTCTGATATCGCAACGGGCAAATTCATCATACATCGGGAGATTTGCACCTCCAGGTAACCCAAATACTTGTTTGACGCCTTCTTTTTCCATAGCCGTCATCAAGGCCTTTGCACCTGTCATAGTTTCCATTTTATTCATCAAATCTCATCCCATAATTTTAATCATGTAAGTTTTGGACACGTTAAAGTAGAAAAACGACAGCTAAATCTTTGCCAAACGTTCCATAAAATCTTGTATCCATCTAAATCAAGCAAAATATCAATTGCCAACTAATAAAGATTATCTAAGAGGTAACCAGTGACTTGCACGATAAGGATACAGAAGACTTAAACTGATAATTTTGATATTTTGAATTGGTCATTTTGAACGATAATGAAGAGATCATCAAAGTTATAGAAACGCTGTTTCAGTCAGGAGTGACAAAAGATCTATCAAAGCTTAGGGACATTCATCTCAATGATTCAAAGTTTTCCAGTTTTAGTGATTTGCCACCATATGATCTTAAGGACTATCAAACTACCATAGAGCTTGAGGAATTACGATTCATCAGCATCTCAGACTATTCCTATGAAATAAGAAATCCAAAGATCAGTTTGTTTGAAAATACAGCAGTCGTAGCCCTAGAATTAATTCAAAAGGGAATGCTCGTAGACAACAAAGCATACACAGGAGAACACATGGTGATTACTGGAAGGGCAACATTTGTGCTTGTTAAACAGCAGACATGGAAAATCGTACACATTCACATGTCAAAAGTTGATACGTGATTTTATTTCTTAGGAGTATCCTGTGGTTTGTTTGATTTCTTTTGATTAGGATTGTTTGGTTTGTTTGATTTCTTTTGATTAGGATTGTTTGGTTTGTTTGATTTCTTTTGATTAGGATTGTTTGGTTTGTTTGATTTCTTTTGATTAGGATTTTTCTTAGATTTGTTTGAATCTTTTCCAGATAATTTTTTGTAAAGAGCATAGGCCTGATCAACGCTTGCATTGTTGTGAATTATCGACCTTGCAGCCTGAATCATTGCAACGGGATGTTCAGATTGCCAGATATTTCTGCCCATGTCAACACCGACAGCACCGGCTTTGATTGAATTATACGTTAACTGTAATGCATCACGTTCAGGAATTTTCTTTCCCCCTGCAACTATAATTGGGACAGGACATGATTGGACAACCTTTTCGAAATTATCACAATAGTATGTTTTTACAATGTGTGCACCTTGCTCAGCTGCAACTCTGCATGCCAAAGAAAGATACCTTGCATCCTTTCCCAATTCCTTGCCAACTGCAGTGACTGCCAAAACAGGAATGCCATATTTTTCAGCCTGGTTAACCAATTTGCCTAAATTTACTATAGTTTGATATTCATATTTCGAACCGACAAAAATGGACATTGCAACAGCACTGGCATTTAGACGGATTGCCTCCTCTATGGAGACAGTGATGTCTTCTTGGGACAAGTCATCGCCAATTATACTTGAACCCCCAGATACACGAAGCACCATAGGAGTGTCAGACGCTGCAGAAACAGATGTTCTTTGAACTCCTCTTGTAACCATCAAAGAGTCACAATATTTCAAAATTGGAGCAATGACTTTTTTTGGATTTTCTAATTTTTCAGTCGGACCTAGAAAATACCCGTGATCTACTGCCAACATTAATGCACGATTATTGTGAGGTTTGATTATTCGAGAAATTCTATTTTGTAATCCCCAATCCATATCTCTTCAATTTTGAAGCAATGAAAATCCCTTCTTAAGCCTTTCTCATTTTGTAATGATAATCTTCATTGCATTTTCACCGCTTCGTGCATGATCAAATGCCTTTTGAGTATCAGAAATAGAATAGGTGTGAGTGATCAACTGCTTGACATCTATTTTTGAAGATTTCAAAAGGTCAAGTGCTTCTCTAGTGTCATTGTCAGAAGCAGCATAGCTTGTAACTAAAGTAATTTCCTTGGAATAAATTTTACTCATGTCCATTTCCAACATTGCACCTTTTGAAGGGACGCCAAACATCATCACAGCACCTCCCTTTCGAACCATGTCTATTGCATCCTCCAGTGCCTTGAGACTACTTGTAGCAACAATTGCGACATCCACACCTCTGCCATCAGTTTGATCAAGAATCTTTTGTTTTCTTTTTTTATCAGCAGAGTGAATAGATTCAGTAATGTCAAATTTTTTTGCAAAATCCAATCGAAATTCATTGATATCAAAACAGAAAATTTTTGAAAATTTCTTGGCCTGTGCAAGCATCACATGCATCATTCCCGTTGGCCCCACGCCAAAGATAGCTGCAGAATCACCTTCACTGTATGAGTACTTGGTCCAAGACCGGACACAGCATGCCAACGGTTCAATCATTGCAGCTTCTTGATAGCTGATAGTATCAGGAATTTTTAAAACCCCTCCATTAGAGACGTTCCATTCAGGAACCACATATTCTTCTGAAAGACCACACGGAGACAGGTTGGTTTCAGAATATTTCTTGCACATCGTTTCGTTTCCGTGACGACACAGATGGCAATCATAACAAGGAACGTGATGATGAGTGAATACCCTGTCACCATTTTTGAATTCAGTCACATCAGACCCAACAGCCATAATAATTCCAGATGGTTCATGACCTAGACGCATTGATGGTTGTCCGTAATTTCCAAATACCTTTTCTAAATCAGATCCACAAATACCGCAGGCTTGCATCTGTACCAAGATATCGCCAGACCCCAGACGAGGGTTATCCGTTTCATCAACAGAAATTATAGATGGTTCCTTGACAGATGCGGTTTTCATGGTACAGCATTAAAAATTTGATTATAAGAAGATTATACGCCGAGAATTTTCTTCAGCATTACTCGGTAGTCGACTTCATTTTTTTCACTGCCAGTTGCAGGCAATGCGAATACCAAGGTTGATTTTTCAGCTCGGAGTATAGTTAGCTCGTCGTTAATTGATTCTGTAATGTCATCACTGACCAAAACCAGACCAACATCAGAATCATCAGTTAATGTCTTAATTTCACTCAAAGCCTTTTGTGGATCTTCGGAGATCTTTCCCGGAATTCCAGCTAGTTGAAAGCTGGTTACAAAGGCTTTGCTCCCAACGGTATAGATTTTCACAGTTGATAATTTTTTTTATTCTAATTTAACCCTTTTTGGAGACAATAGATCAGGAAAGATTGATTTAGTTTGAAAAACAAGCAGGTTCATGGCAGAAATTGACACTCAAAAAGACATCTATTTGTTCCTACACGGGAAAATGGATCTTAAAGAGAAAGCAACAAACGCATTGACTGCAAAAGGATTCGCAGCTGACAAGATCACCATGGCCTTACCAACCAAAGTTGGAAATGTCGGAGACTATATGGCAATGCTATGGATGCCCCCAAACCCAGATCACATAAAGATTCAGCAGATCACCAAAGTTGAAGAGGTTGAACCAGAAGGGATGATCGGTCTATGGAAGGGCGTTTCAAAAGACGATATTGATACAGCACCACTAGGATAAGCTAGCTGAAACCAGCACCAAAGTCAGTACTTTTTTCTATTACACCGCTTGAATCAGAATTTTTTAATTTTCTATACAATAACGTTTCATAAACCAACTTCATTGCACCATCATCATCAAGTTCACAGTCATCCTTGATTTGATTTTTGTATTTTTCCAATTTCGCAACATCTTGTTCGTCAAATGATATGTCATCATGAAGCATCAAATTTGCAATTTTTTCTATTTCTAAATTTTGTTGGTTATCATCCATGATGTTATAAGAAATTTCTAGTTATTAACATGTTCGAATAACTGACAATCACAAATCAGAAATTATTCCAAAAAGAAAATTAGAAAACTCATCATCAGAGAAAACAATTCTCTCAACCTTATTTTCTTTTATCGCAAGATGTGCAGACTCTAAATGATAGCAAATGGTTTTCCCGTTTAGTTTTCCAAAATAAAATCCAGGACAGGAGCAGTAGACGCTGTCAGGGTCAACCCAATGCTCATTATTCTTTCCCACCACTGTCCAGATTTTTCTTTGAGAGGGCTCAAACACATGCAGCTTCACGCGTTTCTCAGAAACCATGGTTTGAATGCGACCTAAGCCTTTGTTCACAAGGGTTTAATCACATATGCATAGTATAACCTTGATGCCGCAGACAAGAATAATTCCGACAAAACCGGTCTTTGTTTTGGAAGGCAAAAAAAAGAGTTTAGTGATTGCAGATATTCACATAGGATTTGAAAATAGCATGGCGTCAAATGAAATTTTCATAGGCAAAAACTCATCGACAAATGAATCAATCCAGGAGATTACAGAGATAATAGATGTTGAAAAACCCGATTCAGTAATACTGCTGGGAGACGTCAAATCAAGCATTAAAAACATCACAAGAAGCGAGTGGGACGAGGTTCCACTATTTTTTAAAAGGATTAGAGAAAGATGTGATGTCATACTGATCCCAGGAAACCATGATGCAAATATTCAGAAGATTGTACCTGAAAACATCTCAATGATCAGATCTACAGGAATGGTAGAGGAAAACATTTTGTTTACGCACGGACATGTGATGCCATCAGAGAACTTTTCACATGTTGATAAGATTGTCATGGGTCATCTTCATCCTGTATTTTTTCAGGAAGGTTCCATAATCAACAGTCAGAGGGTATGGGTCTCAATTAAAACAGAAAAGGAGAACATATTTCTAAACAAAACAGGCGAAATAGAGATAACGATCATACCTTCGTTTAACAGGTACTTTTACGCAACCCACAGAAGACAGTACAGGAAGTCAATATCCCCAATAATCAACAGAATCAAAACCATATCCAAAGCTAAAATCATCACATTGGATGGAACGATCATCTGAAACGAATCAAACATTGATCAAGTCATTTGATTAAACGCATTTCATATTAGCTATTTTTAGCATAGTAGATTTCACCAATGAATCGGAGAAGTCATTTTCATAATTTTTGAATGCGTATTTTTCCAAAGCTTTTCTCATCATCACTTTCAAACAAAGAAAGTAAAATACGCGATGATGATGAAAAATTGGCAATGCTGAAAATTGATCATGTACCATGTAGTTTTTTTCAAAGGGATTTCAAAAGGTTTGGAATTTTCTCTAACTAGTCATATGTGTCATAGGGTTCAATTGGTTCTTTGGTAGTCTTGTTATCTCTACGCCATTCCAATGTTTTTACAAACGAATCTGCAAGCTCAATGGTAGTAAGCACTGGAACTCCCAATTCAAGAGACTTACGTCTGATTTGGAATTCATCATCAAGCATTCCAACATATTTTTCCAGCGTGGACGTGCTTGGAATGTTTATGATAAAGTCAATCTTTCTTTCGTACAAAAGATCTGAGATGTTTGGTTTTCTTTGAGGTTCTGAAATTTTATGAACAATTTCAACCTCTCCAATCTTTTCCTCAAAAAATTCTGCAGTATGCTCAGTTGCCAGAATCTTGAACCCAAGCTGCTTGAGTTTTGCAATAGTAGGCAATAGTTTTTCCTTGTTTTGAGCACCGCCAACAGTAACAAGGGCAGTACCTTTGTCAGGAAGTGTGTAACCTACGGATATCAGCCCCTTTGACAGTGCGTCATAGAAGCTGTTTCCAAAGCAGGCAGCCTCACCAGTGGACTGCATCTCCACGCCCAATCGTATATCTGCACCCTCCAGCTGCATAAAGGAGAACTGTGGGACTTTTATCCCATAATTTGGAATTTTTTGCCACTTGTTTTCAGGGATTTTAGGTAACGGCTTGTCCAAAATGGCCTTGGATGCAAGTGAAATCAGATTTGTCTTTACCAGTTTTGACACGAATGGCATCGAACGTGACGCCCTGATATTCAGCTCTATCACATAGACATGATCATCATTAATCAGAAATTGTAGATTAAACGGTCCCTTGACATTAAACGTCAGCGCGATCTTTTTTGAGTATTCGTTTATCGTTTCAATGATTTTGTTGTTCAGACGCCAAGGTGGAATTACCATCATGGCATCTCCGGAATGAACACCTGCACTGTCAATATGCTCTACAATTGCACCGATGACAACTTCCTTTCCATTGCTGATACCATCCACGTCAACCTCAAGTGAATTTAGCATGAACTTTGATATCACTACAGGGTGATCAGGTGATACGTCAGTTGCATCCTTGACATATGTTTTCAATTCATCCTGAGACCAGACAACCTTCATTGCAGCACCCGACAAGACATACGAAGGCCTGACAATTACAGGAAACTCTACTTCCTGAGCAAATGATTTTGCCTCGTTAAGATTTGTAAATGCCTGCCAACGAGGTTGCTGTATGTGCAGCTTGTCCAATTCTGCACTGAACTTTGAACGGTCTTCTGCCCTGTCAACATCAATTGCACTTGTTCCCAAAATATTCACCCCATGTTGTGCAAGGCCGGGAGTGAGATTGTTTGCGGTTTGTCCCCCTACACAAGTTATGATCCCTTGTGGATGTTCAAACTCCGTAATATCCAGAATTCTTTCCTGAGTCAATTCCTCAAAGTATAATCTCGTACATATGTCATAATCAGTGGAAACTGTTTCGGGATTGCAGTTTACAACTGAGACACTTTTTGTTCCATTTTCCTGCAGTCCCCATACCATGTTTACGGTACCCCAGTCAAATTCCACACTGCTTCCAATTCTGTACGGTCCTGCCCCCAATACGACAATTCCTTTTTCATCTTTAGGAATTGCCACATCATTTGAATTTCCACCATACGTCAAATAGAGATAGTTAGTAACCGCAGGCCATTCTGCTGCCAGAGTATCAATCTGCTTTACGCACGGAATTATGTCCATTTTCTTTCGCAAGGTGCGAATCTCATCAGGAGTCTGGTCTTTTGCCCGAGCAATTTGCTTGTCTGCAAAGCCCATTTTCTTGGCATCTAGGAGAAGAGATTCGTCAAGTTCCGAATTTTTTAGCCTTTCTTCTACGTTTACAATATTTTTTATCTTTTCTATGAACCAAGGATCCACAGTAGAAAGTTTGTAGATTCGCTCAACTGAAATTCCCATCTTTAGTGCGATGGCGACATTATACAGGATTTGATCATCATGATGAGACAGCGCATATTCAATTTCTTCCTCAGTGTATGTCTTCCCATCTACGCGATTCAAGACCAACCCGTCATTTCCAATATCCAACATTCGAATTGCCTTTTGAAATGATTCTTCAAAGGTTCTGCCAACTGCCATTACCTCTCCAACGGATTTCATTGTTGGACCCAGCCTTCTATTTACAAGCTCAAACTTTTCAAAATCCCATCTAGGATGTTTGCATACAATATAATCAAGGGAGGGCTCAAAACATGCCGTAGTGTTTTTTGTTATCCTGTTAACAAGTTCTGATAAATTATAACCCAAGCCTATTTTTGCAGACATGTATGCCAACGGATATCCAGTAGCCTTGCTTGCCAGTGCTGACGAACGTGAAAGTCTCGGATTGATTTCTATCGCAACGTATCTATCAGAATCAGGATCAAGGGCATACTGTATGTTGCATTCGCCGACAATTCCGACATGCTTTGTTGCGCGCAATGCGGCAGAACGCAGCATGTGATATTCATGATTGTCAATGGTTTGAGATGGGGCAACGACGATGTTATCACCGGTATGCGCTTTCATAGAAAGAACGTTTTCCATGTTACATACAATCACGTTATTTCCATCATAATCCTGCATCACCTCATATTCGATTTGTTTCCAATGTCCAATGTATTCCTCAACTAGTACCTGTCCAACAAGACTTGCCTTCAGACCGCGCTCTACAATTTCATGCAGCTCAATCTCATTATATGCAACTCCCCCCCCTCGGCCTCCAAGTGTGTATGCCACTCTAATGATTACCGGATAGGACAGCTCTTCTGCGGCTCTCTTTGCACCCTCAAAATTAGTAACGGTACTGCTCTTCAGAACAGGCATACCACATTCCTTCATGGAATCCTTGAAGAGTTGTCGGTCTTCAGTTCTCTTGATTCCAGGAATCTGAGTTCCAAGCACGTTTACGCCGTATTTTTTTAGGATTCCAGAATCCTCCAGGCTGACCCCGCAGTTAAGAGCGGTCTGTCCCCCATAAGCCAGCATGATTCCATCGGGTCTTTCTTTTTCGATAATGGATTCCACATACTCTGCATTCACCGGAAGCAGGTACACCTGATCTGCAAACCTGGTATCGGTCTGAATGGTAGCAATATTTGGATTGATTAAGACGCTGTTGATTCCATCTTCATGTATGGCTTTGAGGCATTGGCTTCCGGAGTAGTCAAATTAGCGGTCGTTTTTAGCGACTCTCGCCGGCTTCTCCGATTTTTATTGCCCCACTTCCAAGTACAAGAATTTTTTTCAGTGATTCATTCTTCGGCAGATGTTCCTCCCTCCATAAGGTGCTTGAGCTCTTCAAAGACGAACTTGCAATCATTAGGACCAGGTGCAGCTTCGGGATGAAACTGTACTGCAACACAATTCTGTTTTTTGTGTTTTATTCCTTCGACTGTTTTGTCGTCTGCATTCGTAAACCATAAATCAAAGTCAGACTTTTCAAGAGACTCCGGAATTATTCCGTATCCATGATTCTGACTTGTAACATACACCTGATTGTTTTCCAGGTTGACGCAGGGTTTGTTTTGTCCCCTGTGTCCATACTTTAGCTTGTAAGTCTCAGTGTTTCCAGCAATTCCAATAATCTGCGCACCCAAGCAAATTCCCAATGTGGGCACATTGTTTTCAATTAACTTTTTTACAGTATCAACAGTGTCAGGACATTTTTGTGGATCACCAGGACCGCTACTCAGTACGACTCCAGCAGGACTATAGGACATGATTTTTTCAAAAGTGGTATTCCATGGAACCAGTATAGCATTGTAGCCAATCTCACGAACATTTCTTAAAATCGCATTTTTTGCACCGGTGTCAATAACAACAACGGACTTTTCATCATCACCAAACACCTTATCTTGCTTTGTGGATACCACATCCATGAACTGTTCAGAATCATAATGAGTAGCAGAAAGGAGCTGAGATTTGATTTTTTCAACGTCAATTTCAGAATCAGAAACCACCAATGCAGCCATCATGACGCCGCTTGTTCGAAGTTTCTTTGTAAGCTCCCTGGTATCAATTCCGGAGATTCCAGGTATCTTTTCGTTGTAAAGCCACTCATCCAAAGTCATCAAAAGGTTCCAATGACTTGCAGTTAATGACAGCTCATGTACCACCAGTCCACGAGTTTGTATTTTATCAGATTCGAAGAATTTTGGAATCCCATCCCCGTCTTTAATGGAGGGATCCGGAACGCCATAATTTCCGACTAGCGGATATGTCAGAGTCAGAATCTGACCGTTATAAGAGGGATCAGTAAGGGCCTCAGTGTACCCAACCATGCCGGTATTGAACACGATTTCCCCAAAAACAGTAGTAGAATAACCAAAACCTTCGCCATCAATAACAGAGCCATCATCAAAAATTAGCTTTCCAAACTTTTTTGTGTGACTTGATTTCTTTGTAGTAATTGTGACCCTCGTTGAGTCCAAATTATTATGAATTTAAGTTTATCCGCATTGAGAATTTCTAAAAATTGATCGCAAGGATTGCAATACAGTCAGAGGGCTTGGAACTCGTCACTCCACTTGTGATAAGCCCGAATCATTTCGTTTGAAACGCTGGGTTTCCTTCTAGCCATGATATCCTTGAAATCAGTAGTGGTGAGTTCTCTTGGCTGTATTGGAGCCTCACCTTCCACGGGTTCATGGTAATCAGGAGCATTGAAAATTTCATGCACGGTCTTGATTTGTGCTGCCTGACAGACATCCTTGATGTCACTCGCACTGTAACCGTCAAACATTTTTGCCAATTCAGAATTGTTCAGATTAAGATTTTTACTCAATGGAGCAGTATATTGATCAAATAGACTTTCCCGTGCTTCTTGCGTAGGCAATGAAACATAGATTCTCTTTTGGAATCTTCTAAGAAATGGCCAGTCAAGACTCCAGGGCTTGTTTGTAGCCCCAATCACATACAGCATCAACTGTTTTCCCTTGCTGTTAACGCCATCCATTTCAGTCAAGAACTGATTTTTTGTTCGAACCTCGCCTCCAACCTCGCTGTTTCTAGAACCCAGTAAGGAATCGACTTCATCCACGAATAAAATTACAGGCTTACCTTCTTTCTCAGCATACTGCCTTGCCATAGCAAATAATTTTGAAACATTCTTTTCTGCCTCACCCAGCCATTTACTCATCATCGATGATGCATCCACGTTAATGAAATATCCGTCCATTTCGTTTGCAGTTGCAGCTGCAAGCATTGTTTTTCCTGTGCCAGGTGGGCCATACAGTAGCATTCCTTTTGGCCATCCAAGTGGAAACAAATCAGGTCGCTTGGTTGGATATACAATTGATTCTCGCAAGGCACTTTTTGCATCATCCAATCCAATTACCTGCTCCCAAGTGACATCAGGCTTTTCTTTCATGACCAATTCCTCAAAATCATTTTCATTTTCTTGTCTCTGGACGGATTTTTTTTGATCTGCTTCAGAGGCCTTTGGATCAACCGCAGGTTCCACGCCATGAGCCTGCTGTAACGCGTTAATTCTATTGTGATATGAGTTGCATCTTTCTTTGTAAATTTGGTTTAGCTTGCTATTCGGATATAATTGTAGTAATTTTACCAGGGCATCAATTGCCTGCTGATAATGAGTGATGGCCATGCCTCGAGCACCCTGAGAATCAAACTTGATTGCTTCAGAAGCGTACTTGCTTGCTGTGTTTTCTAATTCTTGTGGGGCCAGACTCATCTCGAATACCTATTCAACACTACCTTTAGAATTCGGTAGGTATCCTACGGTGTTAATCTCTGTCGTAAAATTGGTTAAATTAATTGCACTTGTTTCTTTCTCATCATAGTCAGGCCCGTCATGAAATCTCTGCTTGAAATCAGACTTTTCAGATATGTTGGCATGCATTTCTTTGACTTTACCAATAGAATCCTCAGCAGATATTATCAGCATGGATACCTCATCATCAAGATTATCCAGAGAGCCTGCGGTTTCAGTAATAATTGATGTAAAGTGCTTCAGGATTGAACGCATCTCCTTTTTATCAGCGTACTTGCACATCATAAAATCCGCAAGTCCTACAATCTTATCTAAATCCTGCAGCTCCTCCAAGGTGAGTTTGTCGATTTTGGATTCATCAGATGGGTTTAGCTCTGCCAGTTTTTTGTCTATTTTTGAGGAAATTGACTTGATTCGATCTACATCTTTTGAAAATATTCGCTTTTGTCCTAAGGATATCAAGTATTGCATGATTTAGAAAAATCAAGATTAGGATACTGCTTACTTAATTTAGAGTCAATGCCAAAATATTACTTATTAGAAATCTATTTCATGCCTAATTATCAACAGGCATAAAAAAGAATTTCACATACAATAACATAAGAACCGTAATTTTAAAAAAACTAAAGATTATTTCAGGCTACAAATTTATGGGTTTAACTAAGTTCTAAGCTAAGTGATCGTTCTCAATCAAAAAATGAACAAAATCGGATTGTTATTTCATGAAAACAAAAGTATGAATTCTCATTACCATCAAAATACCAAATTTGTTTAGTTAAAACGGATTAGATCTGTCACCAAAATCAAACATTTTTGTTCAAAGTTCTGATGCTGTTTGTATTTATTTTCATAATCTTAGATAGAATTGCAAAATTAAATTCAATAAACATCACAACGAATTATCTACATAGTATACAGGATAGTCAAATTTGAATCCGTCCAATTTTTCTTTGTCAATCTCATCGAACTTGAATCCTACGACGGACTTAGCGTGAACATAAAGATCATGACCTACGAAGAATCTGTTGGATTCCCCTACATGATTGATTTTTGCGCACATGTTTACTGCAGGTCCAAATATGTCATCAATCGAGGAAATTGCAGACATTGCTACGAAAACTTTTCCATAGTCGCTGCTGATCCTATAGTTTAACCTAGGAAGTCCGTTTTCTACAAGACAGTCATTAATTTTGTTTCTTTTTTCAATGATCTGAAGATTGCACCTGAATGCATCTGAGATGCAACTGTCTGTTGTATTACATACTGCAAAATAATACAACAAAGAATCACCAATATTTTTCACAACAACTCCCCCGTTATCTTTAACTATATTTGCAACAGAATTGAGAAAAATTGAATAAAATTTACCCAACTTGGAAGGGGCTATCTTGGCAGTAATTTTCGTGGAATTTACTATGTCAATTACTGATACAGCACAAAAGTGCGACATGCCAGAAAACTTTAGCATATCAGACTGTTTGTCATCTCGCTCCGTATGATCAGAAGAGATTATTGGACTAGTAAATTCATCACCTCCGGAAGTTGAACTCATTTACTATGAGTGACCTCATTTATCTTTTCAAAGAGAGTGTTTGGATCAACAGGTTTTCTTAGACACCCTTTGACTCCAATGTCACACCATTTTTCCAGATCCTTGTCGGATACTGCAGCTGCCGTAAAAAATATTATTATATTTTTTTCCATCTTTCCACTCTTAGATAATTTGTCAACAACGGAAAAACCACTAAATTCTGGCATGGTTATATCAAGCAGAATCAAATCATAATCTTTGTTCAGGATCATTTCCAAACCTAGGATTCCATTGTTTACGGCATCCACTTCTTGTCCAGTAGCACTTACTAAAACTTTCAATAATTGGAGTACGTCTTCATTATCGTCAATTATTAAAATATTCATCACATACAGTTACGTGAGCATATCATAAAAGGTGGATCATGCCCCCATATTGATTTATTTTTGAACATGTCTTTGTCGTTCTAAATATCGTCATCCATCCACGAATTACGAAACAAATCACAACCCGTTATTGGTAAAGTGTATTTTTTACCACGATTGCACTTTATCCAAAGAAATGTCATACCGCGAGGTAAATTTAGAATTCACCATTGACTTTATCTCATCCAATAGAATTGAGGATTTGACATTTGACCGACTAAAATCAAATCTTGCAGTAGTCAAGGCTGCAGAATCAAGAACTATACTTCCCAAATGTACAGATAGTTCAGATAATTTTTGACTGCATTTAGGAATGATGTCAAACAGGGTGGCACTGATGGTTCGAATAACCGGAATTGCTGATGGAAGAATTTCAGGTATGCTGCTTACATTGGAGATTTTTTCCATGTTCTTTTTTACATACAAGAGAGTATTCAAGGAAAAGGTCACAACGTACTCCACTTTCAGAGCATCAACCTGAATTTCATCAGAATCATCAAAATCAAAGATCATATCCTTGTTGATATTTTTTAGATCATTTTGCTTGCAATCAAGAACGTCTATTGCATCATTAAGCAGATTTACAGAATATTTCAATCGCGGAACAAGCGTGACAGAATGGGAAATGTTTTCAATTTCCAGCGAATCTGCACTGCATCTTACTAACATCTCGAGTATTACTTTGAGATTTGGTATTTGAGGCTGATGTAACAATTAATTTAGTAACCACAGTTACACCAGTCCGCAGATACAGTTTTGATTTTTTTTGAGCATTTGTGTAAAGGAATTTAGCTCTTGATTTTACCTAATAACAAATCAAGCCAATTCATGGTAAATGAGCACGTCTTGACGGTCAGTCTTGAGGAGTTCGGGCTCAGCAAGTACGAGGCACAGGCGTACGTATCCCTCATTGCAAAGGGTACGATTTCAGCAAGCGAATTGGCATATTATTCAGAGATTCCACGAACAAAAATCTATCCGACTTTACTCAAATTAGAGAACAAGAAACTGGCAATCATCTCAAAAAGCAAGCCGATAATGTGCACGGCAATTGCACCTGAAGATGCCTTTGATGGGATCATTCACGAGCAAATCAACAAGGTAAACGCGATGAATTCGCTTGTATCCAATCTGAAGAAGGCCAGCGAAGAGTCAAGAAAGACAAGAGGTTCGGAGGAAAAAAGATACTTTCACTTGAGCGCAAACAACGTCTTGTCTCAACTTCAGACAATGATAGAGGGCTCAAAGTCATCAATTAAGATAATGACAGATCAGTGGGGGTTTGGATTGCTTGCAGAATGCAAGGAGCAGCTGCTGTCAGTTGCACGTCGCAACCTGGATGTCAAAGTACTCATCCCGCCATCGCAGATATGCTCAGAGTCATACAGGGTGATTCCAGACGGAATAGAAATCAGAGCATCAGACATTACTCAGAATTGTTTTGTTTTTGACCAGACAGAGCTGCTGATGATAAGTAACAACAACGGAAAGGGAGCGATTTTTTCATCAACGGATGTTTTGGGATTCAACCAAGAAAAGATGTTTTCAAACATATGGAAGAATTCGATTAAGACCAAGGCTCTTGCGGACATGACAAAGACAGAGGCGCATGAGATTTACAAAATCATCAAAACAGTAAATGAGGCAGGATTAACATACATTCTAAACTCTTCAATGATCTCAAAAAAATCCGAACTCGACATGCTAAAGCTATTGGAGAAAAACGGAATCATCCTGAAAACAAAAACACTTGATGACATAATAGAGATCACAGATGCCATCATGCAGATCACGTGCTCCGGACATGTCAACTTTGAAGCAAATACAAAAAACATCACGGTGGAATCAAAACTGAACAGCGGACATTCGCTACCATGGGTATCAATTCTGGATGGGTGCCTTCAGAAACAGGGATTCGCTACCAGGACAGTGTACCAGAACAATTCCAGCAAGGGCGAGAAAGTGCACATTAAAATAAGTAAGAATTAGCAAACAGTCACAATCTACAATTTGTAAGATTATGAATTTGAGTCATTTTCAATTTGTTGCACGTGACATGGAAAATGGAACATACACAGAAAAATAAAAAAATTCATCTAAAAGAACACCCTCAACGTAAATAGGGATTTTTTCTAGCATCATCTATTAGTCAGAGGCATATTCTTTTCTGATCAACTCCAGGGTTTCAGGTGTCAATTTTTCAAAGCATTTGAAAAGTTCCTTTTCGTCTAATTCCTCATCATGAAATAACATGTATCAGTTAGATATGGAATTATCACATTGATTATTTCAATAATTGACAAACATGAACAAAATACTCAAAATATACAGTTTTTAAAAAATGAGAATAATTCAGATGAAATTATGATGAAAAAATATACTGTACGATAAAAGTGCAAACAGCAAAGAGAACAGTTATCACCGATAAAAAATTCCAAACAAGCAGACAGAACATGCAAATGATTTCAATAAACTATGTTTTAGAATGCATGCCCAAAGAGAAGAATTATTTTGATGACATTTGGAAGGAATGTTTAAACGAAAATAAAAAAAGATTCGTAAGGACCAAGATTAAGGAGATACTAAAAAAGATGGAGGAGTTAGGATACGTCAAAAAATACGGTCGCAAGAGTGACATTTTTTACGAAAAAAACTATCACAATTCATTTGAAGATCATGCAGGATTCATCAACAACCTCATGTTCACCTACGAATCCAAAATAAATACTGCGTTAAAAAAAATTGAAAACAGAAAAATATTCCTAGACGTATCAAAAGATCTCAACTCATACAAATTCAGCAAGTACACAAAGACAGACTACGAGTCATTGCTGGAAGGAATGCAAAGCATGTTTGAACTGGCTTCCTCAATCATTCTGACAAAAGAAGAGAGTCATGATGACAAATTGAAAAGAGAGTTGAAAAAAGGCTTTGCCCAGATCAATGAATTCATGGAGGAGACAAACCAGAAAATGCTGAGCGAAAGAAAGACCATCGAAAGGATACTGCTGCAAAAAGATTTCAGCAGTAAAATTCCAAAGGCAGGGTATCTGAAAGCTTAGAATCTAAAAGGAAAAAAAGACAAACAAAGTTTGCATGCAAAGCACATAGTTTCAAACCAGTAGTAAAAATTAAAATCAGACAAGAATTCAGCATTAGAATCATGATAGAAGAAAAACTTGAAACATTAGGAATTAAGATTCCAAATCCCCCAACCCCCGCAGGATCGTATGTTCCTGCCATAAAGACAGGAAATCTGCTGTTTATCTCAGGACAAATACCCATGGAGGATGGCAAGGTCATATTCACGGGAAAAGTTTCAGACGACAACATGGAAACTGCTCAAAAGTCAGCAAAAATGTGCGCAATAAACATCCTAGCCCAGATAAAAAGAGAACTGGGTGATTTTGACAGGATTACCAAAATAGTAAAGTTGTCAGGATTTGTAAATTCCTCACCAGAGTTCTCACAGCATCCTAAAATCATTAATCCAGCTTCGGATTTGTTTTTTGAGATATTTGGAGAAAAGGGAAAGCATGCAAGGGTTGCAGTAGGAGTTGCCTGTTTGCCGTTGGATTCAATGACGGAGATAGACGCGATAGTCGAATTTTCCAAATAGCATCCAATTTGGAAATTTTCTTAAATAGATTTTCCACGCAATTTCATTCATGGCCCAAACATGCAGAGGCATTTGCGAACGTCTGAAGTCCACGGTACTTGCAAACAATTCTCGTTACAAGATGGGTCAAAAATGGTGTTCGTTGTGCGCGTTGTTCTTTCAAACCAAAGAAAACTCTTGCCTTTGTTGCAAGACAAGACTAAGAACCAGTCCAAGGAGTAAAAAGTATGACATGCCAAGAATGTAATCATGAAAAAGGAAAATGTGAATGTCTTTGTTGCTGCTCAATATCACAGATAGGATGTATCTATTGCGTTCTTCCGGTGTTTGGATACAGGCAGATTAAAAAAATTCTAAGAAAGCGAAAAAGAAACGACGAATAAGAACATCATTGACAAACGATTGCGATAAATTCCAAGATACGATTCATATACCGTAATAAGCGATTAGAGAGATGCTAAAGATTTCGCTGTTTATGATAATTACGATATCGATGATTTCAGTTTCCGCCTTTGCAGAGTCTTCAATAGAAGTTCATACATCATCTGAAGAAATCAAGGCGTTGGATTCGGTATGGATAACAGGAAAAATTACTGACGTATCACAGTTTGAACCGATAAAACTGAGAGTGATGGGTCCTGATGGGGCACTCGTTTTTGCACCTCTTGTTCCAATTGAAGACAATGGAGAATTTAGAAAGCTGCTAAACGCCCCGATTCCAAGCTTTGCAGAGGGCACATACATGGTTACTGCAAGTCACGAGGATACCAAATCAGTCGCTCAAACGCAGTTTACAGTCACATATCAGGATATCCCAAGAAACCCAATGGCTCAGGTAATTGCAGAAAAAACAGTCACTAGAGAAATTGAAATGCCAACAGGCACAGGCACAATCGCAATCTCAGCTGATGCAGTGAATGGCTCAGATACAATAGTCATCACAGGCGATACAAGTCTCAGAGGTTCTGACATCACTCTAACCGTAATATCACCAATTGGAAACCTGGTGACAATCGCACAGGTATCGCCAGGGGCACATGGTAGCTTTGAGGTGGAAATCAAGACAGGCGGTTCAATGTGGAAGGAAGATGGAACATACACGGTTACAGCATCCCAAGGAAACTCATCAGAGATTAAAGAATCAATTCAGGTGGAAATCAAAGACGGAGTAGTGGTACCGGAATTCGGAGTTATAGCGATGCTGGTTCTAGCAATATCAGTCATGTCAGTCATAATGGTTTCTTCAAAAGCAAGACTCAGCGTATTTTCAAGGTATTGATTACAGAAGAATTAGCATACGATGTTTATCCCGGATCAAATAAAATCAGAAAAATACATTTCGCTTGAGACATACAGAAAAAACAATCAGGCGGTAAGAACCCCAGTATGGTTTGTAATAAAAAACGACTTGATAGTGATTGTCACAAGGGACCAGACCGGGAAAATAAAGCGTCTGAGAAGCAATCAAAAAGTAAAGATCGCAGCGTGTTCGATTAAAGGAAAAACTTCCATGTCAATGATTCCAGGGACGGCCCAGATTTTGACAGAAGATAAACTGCAAAGGCAGTAAAGCTAAGAGACAAAAAATACGGGTTTTTTTCAAAGGTCGCCAAGTTTCTAACCAAGGGCAAAGGAAATCTGGTGGCAATATTAGTCAAGATAGACTAGCAGATATTTGCAATTTTTGCTCTCGCCTTAGTTTGTAGGCTGTAAATCCTGCAAAACCAAAAATTATTCCCAATCCGACATATGCCATAACTTGACTGTATTCTATCAGAACCGCAGATACCCCCGTTCCTACAATTCCAGGTAGAATTGATAGCGCATACAGCCACCATCCACAGCACCCAAGTGGAACCAGGGAGAAAAATGAGAAGAAAGATGTGACAGCTGTACTTCCGGTGTTTGTCCCAAATGCTTTTTTCTTCATATCAAGCTTGCAACCCAACTGCTTGCTTTTTTCAGACAAGAAAATTTGCAAGCCAATTCCTATTCCCATTCCAATTATCACTACGGAATTGAGCTGAAACGCGGCACTGATTGCAGCAAGGGGTTCCAATGCAGGAGTAGTGACCACCACCACAGAGAGATAGATGATTACGGTGGCAATTCCAACAAGAATTGCCTTTTGGATGGGTCTCATCTAAGGATCACCAAAAACCAAAGTGTTTGGATGAAATGCCACCCATTCAAACCAGAATCCGGGCTCAATTGCCATACGTTTTAGTTGTATTCCTTCGTAATATCCTGATACGGCCAAACCATCGTAGTTCCATTCAGAATTTGTCTGGGAATCAAAAATTTTACCATCAGCATACGCAAAGTCCAGAATTTCATCATCCGCAGTCCTTTCAAAAGCACGGGCATTTTGTGAGAATAATGAGACAAGCATTACAGGGGTTTTACCAACGGAATCATTTATGACAATATCGAATTCGATGTCATTTTGCCTGAAAGCCTTGTAGACATCATCTTGACTGAATCCAAGAATCACTTCTTTTGGATGCATCCTGTCATCGCTGTGTTCTACAGGAAACATGATTCGCGGTTCGGTGTAGTAGCTTCCATACGGATCAGTTGCATATGAGCGAAGATATCCCGTATCAGTAGTCAGTACCAGCGTATCAGGATGAATAGACTTCCAGTCACCCCAAGTAATAATGTCAAACGGAATTAAATCCAGACTATACCCTGACAGTTCTCCAGTAACTGCCAATCCGAGTGCCTGACTCCAATAGGATTCAGTAAGTCGGTCATACATCAGCAGATTACTGTTGTATAGTTTTCCAGAGGTTCCAAACTCAACTTCTTGTCCGTCTATCACCCGCTCAAATACCTGGCTGGTATAGCAAAGAGGGCAATAGGTTACAGAGACGGGAACATCCCCAATCGTATCGTTTACTATCTCATGCCAGACCAGTATAAAGAGTGGATATGCCTTGGTCTCACCGCTGATTTCCACTCCCACTACAATATCAGAATCAGACATGAATCTTGATTCATCGACCCCTACAAAAACGGGATTGTCAATGGACGGAATTCCATCCTTAGGAGGTCCGCCACCCCTTACCTTGTCTAGTGGAATCAGATGTTTTACTCCATCAGTTTCCATGAGCGTAAGATCTAAAGAATCAACAGGAGATGATTCGTCAGAAGATGCAATGGGGTTTTCTGAAGATGCAATTGAATTCTCTGAAACTAGTTGATCTTGAAACGTGACAAGCAATGCTGCAAATACAATGCCCATGATCACAACAGAAATGACGATTTTTGGATTCAATGACAACTGTTTTTTTGTTTTTAAAATATTAAAAAATTGTTCCACTTTATTTGATTTGGACAAAATCAGGGTTTGATTTGGATAAAGCCTTTTAATGAATTTGGAAAGGTTTTGTTCATGGATGCGCAGGCAAACCTAAGAGGAAACGTATTACACGACATCACCCATTGGGGAATCAGTGCATCAATTGGTGCAATATTCATCATTCACAGTTTGAAGAAATTTGATCCCAGTTGGCAAGAATGGCTAGTGAGTATTGGATTACCGCCAGAATTGCAGATGCCAATTGCATTGGCAGAATTCATTGGCGGAATCTTGTTAATCATCGGCGTGCTGACTAGAATCACGGGCGCAGTGTTTGCAGTGATATTACTTGGAGCCATTTTTCACATCAGATGGGAAAACGGATTCTTTGTTTCAAAAGGCGGATGGGAATGGGATTTGGTAATGTTGGCAGCAGTTCTTGCCATAATCGTGGCAGGGCCAGGAAGAGTATCAATCTCACATCTAGCCAAAAGAGTTCCCAGATTCTTGCAGTGATTACTTGATTTTTTTATTTAATTCTGTGATGAATTTTTTTATTTTTGGTTTTGGAACGACCGCACCGCATGCTTTATCGTGACCTCCTCCAGAACCGCCAAGACTGGTTGCCAAAAGATTAACGATTTTCCCCAGGTGTACCTTGCAGTTTTTTGAACCCCTTACAGAAACAGCATATATCCCATGATCAACTCTTTCCTTGTATGCAACTCCAACATCTTTTCCAGACAGTCCCATCACGAAATTGACGGCACCACTTGCACCGGCATCCAGGATCTCCATATGTCCAAGATTACTCATGGTCTTCATTCCTTTCTTCACCTTGGCGATCATACGAGATAGCTTTTCGACCTGAATTTGTGCAAACTCAAACGTGTTTGGTATATCATGAGGGAACTTAGAGTCTGCCAACTCCTCAACCAAATACTGCAAATAGTCCGGTTCTCGCTGATGTCCAACGATGTTGTATGTCATCACGGTTGCGCTAATCAAAGCAAATTGTCTATCGTAAATTTGGAGCAGTTTTGAGCCGATTGGTCTATCCTCCATGTAATCGGTGATTGCAGCACATGTAGCAACAAATGAAGCATGATCATTTAGTTTGGATGTGTAT
This sequence comes from Candidatus Nitrosopumilus sp., assembly GCA_029263475.1. GTDB lineage: Archaea > Thermoproteota > Nitrososphaeria > Nitrososphaerales > Nitrosopumilaceae > Nitrosopumilus. The sequence goes on along the minus strand of JAJCXK010000081.1, from coordinate 2,377 downwards.
GCATTGTAAACTTGAACAGTAGTGCATTCATTGATGTCATGTATTACTTTGACTTTGATCTTCTCCAAAGATTTTACAACTGCAGGATCAATGTCGTGATGATCAATGTAAGTTACTGAAACTTTGTTTTTTCTAAGTCTTGTCAAAATATCTATAAACTCATCCTGAGTTTTTTTGCTCAATCCCAAATCACAGATAAATAATGATTTTAATTTTTCATCTAAAACTACCTGGTTTAACGCATCCATTTGTCCAGGATAGTCTACAAGAATTGAATCGCCTCCAAAGGCCTGTCTAATTAATGCCGCAGAGCTTATTCCATCACAGTCTTCTTTGTGAGAGATGCAAATTACTTTGGTTCGTTGTGTCGCAGACACTTTCTTAGCTGCGGTCTTCTTGGTTACTTTCTTAGCTGCGGTCTTCTTTACAGAACCGGATTTTGAACTTTTTTTCTTAGAAGATTTTGTAATTTTAGATAGTACCAATACAGATTGAGAGATCACAAACCCTCATTTAAATGAAGAATGTAAAGTTAAGATTTTTGGATACTTTGACTGATCAGGGAACTAGAATCAAGATAGATTTCATACAAAGACAACCCATCCATCTGGGTCATATGATCAATTTCTTGAATTTTTTTTAATTCCTCAGATGATGCATGTAGAACCAACTCATCTAACTTTTTCAAGTGTTCGCGTTCTTCTGGAGTCATTAATTCTTGATTAAAAATTCTCATTTATGGCAAAAAGTTGGCATATTAGACTAACAGGGTTGCAAAATGTTAGTAGTTTATATCATGGTTTTCTAGGCTCATTTATCCCATCTGGACCATGCCCTGTTGCAATGAGGGCAGGTCACAACATTGTCAGTAACTGATGTTGTCATCGGCATATTGCAATATTTACAGTTTCAGGTCATTAAGAGAGTGAACTAATTATGCTTTTATTTTCTCATCCCATTTTACGTCATACCCAAAAAAGAAATTTTTCATTCTGCCAAAAAAAGGCGAGTTGAGCATTACCACTATCATTGTATTTCTAAACCATTTTTTGATAGGGTTTGTCATTAGATATCCTTCACCTGCTGTACGTCCAATTTTTACAATTTTTTCAACTCTTTTTTGACGTAATTGCTGGAATTTTGCAAATGCTTGTTCTGTATCATCAACATCTCTAAGGCATTTGGCAAGCATTAATCCATCTTCACTAGCCATGGCGGCCCCCTGTCCATTTGTAGGTGAAGTAGCGTGCACGGCATCACCAATTAAACAGACATTTTGTTTGTACCATGTATCCATTGAAAGAATGTCAGATATAGGATATTTAAGAAAAGTAATTTCATCGGATTTTATTATATTTTGAATTACATTAGGATCATCATCATACATTTCAATCATCGTTTGTTGCCATTTTTCATTAGAGATTTTTTCTATTACATTTCTAGTTTCTTCTTTGGGATAAGAGATTCCGTTCCACCACCACACATCATCACTGTCAGGAATGATAAAATATGCTAAAAATCCTTTTTCCCATAATTGCTATGCATTATGCTTAATTCTTTGTCTGTGATTTTCATTTTCGTGTGTCCACCAGTTACGACCATTTTGGTATAGTGTGGTTTTGGAGCATTTGGCAATATTATACTTCGAGTTTTAGAATAAATTCCGTCACAACCCACAAGCAATTCACCTTCAGTATTTGTCCCATCTTCAAAATGAGCAGTTATGTTTAATTTTCCAATATTCGTAATGTCTCTGATTTTTTTTCCAAAATGCATTGGAATCTATTTTGATTGAATTTCATCTCTTAAAATTCGGGTTAAATATTCACGTTTGATCATTATGCTATTGGCACCATAATCTTTTAGCGAACTCTTTTCATCTATTCTTGCAAGCTTTTTTCCATTGTCTTTGTAATGAATGACACCGTTGCATATGTGTCCAGAGTCTTTGAGTTTGTCATAAAGTCCTAAAACTTTGTAAACATTCATTGCATTAGATGATAAATAATGAAATAACCCCACATTGTCGTTAGGAATCTCACGTGCTTCAAATATCTCAGATTTCATTCCAATTTTATCCAAAGCTAAAGCAAGTACACAACCTGCAATACCCCCTCCTACAATGATCACTTTTTTTGAGTTCTCAGGCACAAAAACACTATGACTCAATGGCATATAAACTGACTGACTGGATAGTCAGTAGTGTTTTTTAGCAAGTGTTTTTATTATTTCTTGATTGAAAAATGATTTAAACACAAGAAATAGACCATACAAAGAATTGGCAAAGAAAGAGAATTCTAAACCAAAGAAAAGTAAAAATCAAAAAGAGAAAATAATCAGAACTGCGATAAAGAAATTTTCCAAAGAAGGGTTTTCA
>JAJCXK010000080.1 GCA_029263475.1 Candidatus Nitrosopumilus sp. | reverse complement strand
GGATCAAAAAATAACATGAATACTAGAATAATTTTATCCGCGATTGTATCTCTGTTTGTAATTAGTTTAGTCTTGATTGCTGCAACAAATATTGAAAATAGCCAAACTTTGTCTGACAGAACAGATTCTGAGATCTATCGGGAATTTTTTGACTCACACAAAAGAACGGACTCTGTAATTAACAAATGGCAGAACATGACAATTCACAGTGATGATGATCTGACAGATACCGTCAGCATACTTGAAGTTGAAAAAGAGATTCAGAGTAATCTTTACGACGAATATACAAGTTTGCCAGACATCTACAAGACGGATGAACAAATCCGTAACAAGTTTGTAGATCCTGCACATATTGGATGGTTTTCTAACGAATCTATTATTGACAATTTAACATATCAGAAGGAAGCCGAGCGCAATTTCAGGATAACATTAGAGCATAACGGATGTCCAAAAACATGCCCAGTTTACTCTGTCATGATCAGCGGTGATGGGACAGTGCTCTACAAGGGATTGAAAAACGTGAAAGATATTGGAAAACAGGAATATGATATTCCTGCAGATGCCCTTACAGAACTAAACGGATTGCTATATGATGCATCTCATGGATACATAGTAGATGAATACGGCCCCCAAGACGGGGCTGAAAAAACAGTGATCATTACCATCGACTATGGACAAGTAAAAAGAATTGTAAACCATGACGACTCCGGACCTGAATCACTGAAACAACTTGAAGAGAAGATTGAAGAAATTGCAATGATAAAGCAGTTTGTCCAAGCAGATGACTCATTTACAATATCTGACACTCTCAAAGAATCAATACGCGAAAGAGTAGACAACAGAACTCATCAGTCTTTCTTTGTCGAATTTGATTCGGATTCAAACAAGGGAGTAGTTGTGTTGACTAATTCGCAGGCGATTGTGGATGAGATTGAACTGGATATTTTAGAATTTAGCGTTGAAGAATAGTAGTGTGGGGTGGAAAATTAGACTGTTTGACTGTCAAAATTAGAATTAACATAATTATCCCAACCATACATCAGAGAACTTTTTTTAAATTTTATTGTTCCACGTGGGTGCTAAAAAAATACTCCTAACTATATCCCCAGCACAACATGTATAGGGATATAGTTAAGCAATAATTTATCGTGCCCCCGTGGAACAAAGAATCTACAGATATAGAAAAAATAATTTGTCATTATTTACTGTGAAATGATTGCAGATAACTTTCTAAATGATAATTATCTGATTGCTTTGTCTCAATAAATGCAGGTTACTCAAAAATTTAACCAGTGACAATCTGAAAATTCATCCAAAACACAACCGACTCCAATGATTCATAATTTAGACAAGAAACATGGAAGATTTGTACGTGTTTTTGGTTCAAAGATTACTGAGCTTATCACTTAAATTGTAAATTAAAAAAATTACACGATAGCCTTGACTTTAAATACAAAAATAAATGAGATTGATGAAATTAAAATTTCTGTAAACAAGTATTCCATTTATCTTGAAAAATTAGTAAAAGATTTGAAAAAAAGAAACCATCCTTTGGATAAAATATATTCTGAGAAACCAGAACTACGGTGGTTTCCGTATAAATCGTGGTATCATCCCTCTCTAGGAGAGAGTAAAATCATTAAATCTGTGGATTGGTCTAAATTTGTCTATGCTGTATATCATGATCTAAAAAAAGACAAGTATGTTACAAACATGGAACAAAGAATTAAAAAAATTACTAAAGATGATAAAAAAGTTCTATTTGATAGTTGGTTATTAGAAATATTGTTCGTGTTTTTTACTGAAGGAAAAGATAAATTTTTCAGTAGAAAAAAACTTGTGAATTATCTTATACAATCAATAAAAAAAAAGCCCATTGTCAAAACAAAATCTCTTTTGTCGGGGATAGTAATACAAGGAAGTGAAGTCGTTATTGATAAAAAATTGAAAATAAGAAAAGCAAAAAAAGAAGACTTGGAATTTATGGTAAAAATGGGAAATAATTCCTATGATTATAGCAATGTAGTTGAATCATCATTTTGTATTTTAGAGCATACCTATACCAAAGAAAGAGACTTTGAACAAAGTTTTGAGGCTTTAAATAAAGTTGAACTAATTTTAGAACTTTTCAAGCTTTCGTATGTGCATTGTACTGGTACTATAGAGAAATCTTCAGAAATAACTTTTACTAGTAGAGGCACAACTCAACGTGGATTTTATTCCAAAAATGGTATCCATTATTATGCCAAAATAAAGAGAGACGAAATAAAATATTTAAAAAAATTCTACAAGATAATGAATAAAAAAATAACAAGATCAATGTTGTTTCATTTTCAGGAAGATGATGAAATAAAAATTTCATTATCAAGATTCACAAAAGGTTTAGAATGGATACACCATATCAGTTCTGTCTCTTATGCAGTAATGGCAATAGAAGCATTATTACTCAAATCTGAGGGAGAACAAAAATTAAGATTTGCATTAAAAACTTCCAAATTATTGAGTTTGATAGGATTGAATATGGAACAAGTCTATGGCGATATGAGAATAGCCTACGATGTAAGAAGTAAGTATATGCATGGAGATAAAATGTCAAAAGGAACTGAAAAAGAAATTAAAAGGAAATACAAAAAGGATGAAACATGGGCATTTGAAAAATTTGCATTCACTATGATGGATTATGCACGATTAATTATTGCAATTTATTTTATTCTCGATAAATCCAAAGATGAACTTTACAAACTGTTAGAAGATGCACAATTTGATAATGAAATTAAATTGAAAAAGGAACTGAAAGTTGTGTTCAATTATTTAAAAATGGATAAATACAAACCAAAATTTAAAATTTATGAATCTCATAAAATAGAATACCTAACAGAATAAAGAATCTCATAAAATAAACTCAAAAACACAGACATTAATTCCCGTTTTACACCAAAAACATGAAAAGATTGTCTATATTTTGATAAGATGATTTGAATCTGCTAAAAATTGATTATTAAGTCCAATTGGGTTTTTGATTAATTCAATACTCCGACTACGGATATTTTATTAAAAATATGCTTCAAATTTAAATAAACTATTGAATTTTTAAAAGAATTTTCTCATAGATTTTAGGAGTTTTCCCCTCGACAAATTCTTCTTAATGTGATACAATGTGGATTTGTTAATTTGTAATTCTTTTCTTTCTTGTTGGAGACATGAAAATTTATACCCTATTTCAAAACAATTCAAAACTAGATACGCCAAACATCATGGTCATGTTCAGAACCCCGAGATAAACCGCAATCAGGTACACGTACAATACTCTTCTCCATCTTACTATCCCCCGCGTAAACCTGTATGATGTCGGAATCGACATCCAGGGAATCCACTTTAACACAAGAAACGGAATCAACGAATGTCCAAATGACCTGTAAGGTTCTGACAGAAATGACCCGTATGCGCTTATTTCCGGAATTGAGAACATCAAAGGAAGTCCGGTAAACGCAAAGATGCTGTGGGACAGATGGTGAAGTTTCATTTCATATCGAATGTCCCATAACTGTTCCAAAGGAAATACAGTATAGAATTTGGCATAGTTAAAAGCAAGAAAATGAATTTGTGACAGGATTGGCAATGCCAGTGTTACAGATAATGCAACAAGGATCACAATGCTAATGATCTTCTTTTCTTTTCCTGATACCTGCACGCCTTCTTACTCAGGATGTTTCAATATACTTCTTCATTTTTTCTAGCATTTGCATTCGGGATTTTCTCTAGTTTCCAGATTCCATTTCTTTCAGTATTGTTTTTAAATCGGCAGCCAGCTTGCAGGAATCCAAATCACGTAAGATATGATGGTTGCAAGCAAAATGATACCAAGCGCCTTGCCTGCTCCAAAACCGTTTGCAATCTTTAACGCCTTAATGGATATTATCAATGACCAGATTGATAGCGGAACCAATACTCCGAGATAAGACACCATACCAACATGTTGGAACACAGAATCTGCCTCATCTGCAGTGTCTGATATTGTAGATGACAGGGCAAAAAATACCACAGAGATGATGATGCCTCCAATTACGACTGGCAGTGTGGCATGCGATATCACTGCAAAGATCTTTTTGAAGCTGCCAATGCCTCCAAGCTTCTTTCCAATCAGGAAGATAATTGCAATGAGGACTACGCTTGCCAAAAGGCCAAGAAGTCCGTCAGTAATCCAGTAAACGGGATCATCACTGATCCATATTCCAAACTGGCTTACTGATGCAATGCTTTCGTCAAGAGGTCCGCTTGCCATACCGATTGAGAAAACAGATGCGAGGATGAGTATGATCACAGAGGAGACAAGATATTGATCCTCATCATCACAAATTTCTCGAAGTGACGGGTTTGGGCTTTTCAGTATTCCAAGAACGGTATAAAATTGCTGCTTGTACAAACAGATTAACCTGAAAATTCAAGTTGATAAACCCTGCTACGGATTGTGTGAAAAATAATTGTAAAAATAGATTAGAAAAATATTGAAAAAGAGGATTTATTGTTGTCCTACTTTCTCAACTTCAGTGCCATTTTTGCAGCTATTGCCCAGGACATCACAGTAAATCCAATTGGGAAGATCCCGCTTGTTAGGATTTGTGGTACTTGATCCAATGCAATGCTTCCTTCCGAATACATTGCTGCTGCCACTGGCAAGGCTACCAGTCCGACTACTCCGAGTTTTCTTTTGGTCTGCTCGGAGACGTTTTGCTGTATGTTGTATGTACTCATTGTAATCATATAGTATGATGTGTCTGTAGTACTTAGAAGGGACCTAACTTTTTTGGATGGTTTTGTTCAGTTGTTGATGCGGGTTACTCCTAGAACGGTTCAGTTTCTGAACTGCCGTGCCTGATTTTACCGCAAAATAATCTCATATTGTATGAAAATCAATGTCTTTTTCCAGATTTCATTTAATTTTCAAAAGAACTTTTTCATAAATCTTGGAAGTTTTTCCCTCGGAGAAATTCTTCCTAATATGCCGCAATGTGGATTTGTTAATTCCTAATTTTTTTCCTCATCGGGAGTCATACTCAAAATTTATTCTCTTAATTCTAAATTATCATTCCTGTTTAATTTCATCTTAGGAAGGGCAAAATCAAATTCTCTCTTTTTACCCACAATAAAATTAGATATTTGTAAAACCTTCGGTTTGTCTAAATGCTCTTAATTAATTGCTGTGTCTGCTACCGTATACAAATATTTTATTTTTTGATTTACAATATCGGCATATCATTTTTTATCCAAAGCATGAGTTAATGCATCATCCAAAATGACGAAATGGAACTTGAATTTTTTATCCATTAAAATTTGTGGATATACATCGTAGTTTGCAAGCAAAACTGACTCTATCCATTCTCCAAATACCAGTTTTGCCAAGGAACCTGGAATTGAAAATATGGTGGGTCTTTGAATGATTCTTCCAAGCGTTTTTGTGAATTCATGGTTTGTTACAGGATTTGGAGAAACTACGTTAACTGGACCTGATATTGAATCATCTTTGATTATAAATAATATTATTTCCAAAAGATCCTCCATTGAGATCCAGCTTATGTGTTGCAGACCTGTCCCCCATTTTCCACCCAGACCAATTTTGAATATCGGAACAAAATTGTGTAACATGCCTCCGGATTTATCCAAAACTGCCCCAATTCTAAGATGTACTGTTCTAATTCCTGAATGCTTTGCAGAATTACAGGCATCCTCCCATTGCTTACAGACATCTGCTAAAAAATCGGTTCCCACTGCACTCATCTCATCAACCGTATGAGAATTGTGATTTCCATAGTATGTTATCCCAGATGCAGAAACAAAGACTCTTGGTGGCTTTTGGAGAGTTGCTAATGCGTCTGAGAGGAGGGATGTAGTTTGGAGTCTGCTTTCAAGTATACTGCGTTTTTTAGCACTGGTCCACATGCCGTGAATATTTTCTCCAGAGAGATTGATCACGGCATTTGCTCCTTCCAATGAACTTGAATCTATGTATCCCGACTTTGGATTCCAGAATATGTGATTTACATCCTCAGAATCTTTATGGGCGTTGTTTTCTTTTCTTACAAGTTGTGTCACATCATGGCCTGAATCTTTTAGAAACGATACAAGCGAGGATCCTACAAATCCTGAGGCCCCTGAAACAATAACTTTCAATTGTATTTCATCCTATTTTGTACGGTTAGTTTTGAATCATTATAGATTTGCATCTTGAATTACTCTGGATTGTCGTATCAAATATGCTGCTTTACATAGGTGTTAACTAGTTTGCATCAAGATTAATTGGATTTTTAATGCTACAAAATTATTCATTCCATCACGATAAAAAAATAGACATTATGGGGGCCTCAATTGTCTTATCAAGATAATTTTTTTCTAATTGGACATTTCTAGTTCGACGTGCGCATACCAATACACGATTAACTAGGGCACTATACTAGTTGACCCCTATCCAACTTTGAACAAACATGAATTGACATATGAATTCAATTGGATATGGAATTTGAACCAGGTCTACATCTCATGAATTATCTTCAAGACTTTATCTTATCTTGAACTGTAAGAATTTGAATTCATGGCAAATGTTTCAGAGGTTGTAACTTGTTACACTTTTTGTACTATTTTCTTAACTAGTATTCTGATTATCTTTAGTTAATGATTCTGATAAATCGTGGTAAATCTGATTCTCTGATTGTCTTATCGAATACGTTAAGATT
>JAJCXK010000079.1 GCA_029263475.1 Candidatus Nitrosopumilus sp. | reverse complement strand
AACAGCAACAAGTATTTTTATATTCATAGTTTATTTTAAAAAAGACAATTTATTAAACATGAATTAACTGAATAATAAAAAAGAGGGAATGTCCTAAGGACATGTAAATATTCCAGTACAGGAAAATTTTAGTTTTGCCGGACTTGTGTATTCAGTAACAGATCCACCATAACCACCTTTTCCGTTGTAAGAATATACTGAAGTCTCTTTACTGCTAGAAGATGTCTCATAAAATCCATAAGGGTACTCTATTGTACCATAATAATGCGTATTGCCATTATTGGATTGTTCTTCTACATGTGCACCACTTGGAAATTGACAACCTGATCTTGATGTGTAACCAACATCAATATTATTTCCAGTATCTCCAGATATGGTTACAGTAACTCCTGCTCCAGAACCTCCAGAAGATACATACATCTTGTACTTCCCATCGGTAGAATCAGCTCTTATGTATGATGTTGCAGTGTTATCTGTTGTGAATGACACCTCGGATTGGATTGGAAACGATGAATCTTCTGTACAATCAGTAGTATCCCACAAATCAAAGTTTGCATACCACTTGGAAGTTGTATCAAATAGTTTTGCTTTGTCGTAAACTGCTGAAGCCTGAAGCAAATACTGTTTCATACGGCATTCACATCCAGGTTAATACTGAAAAATCTGAAAAGCAAAAAGAATCAGTGACTGTCTATGGGATTGATGAATCATTTTCAGTAGATCAAAATTCTCTAACAAGAAAGGAGATTCCTGCAAAGCATTTCAATCCCATGTTGGGGGTGTTCTTGCCTGCCGCTGCAAGATTGGTTTTGGCAGTAGCTGAAAGTATCGTTACATCACATAGGGACGGATATGTCGCTTACATGGATACAGACAGTATTATGGTTTCACCAAAACATGCAAGTGAGATTCAGGAATTTTTCCAGAAATTAAATCCATATTCTAACAAGGATGTGCAGGTTTTCAAGATTGAAAAATCAGATGACGGAAAACTATTGGAGAATGTATTGTTCTTTGGAATATCTTCAAAGAGATATGTATTATTTGAGTATGATGCAGACAAGTTTGAGATTCACAAGCTCACATCTCACGGATTTGCCCATCTATTGGATGTAGATGAAAAGCAATGGTGGAAAGACATACTTGCAATGCATTATTTTCCAGAAAAGAAACAAGAGATACTCGGCATGTATGATTCAAAGTTTGCTGCATCCAAGATGAGCATCACGACACCAAATGTGTTGAAAAGATTCTCCAATCTCAGACCATTCAACAAGATACTAGTCGGTGCAGGATGCAAGACCGATGATAATGGTGACATAGTAATTCCTACTTTGCCATATCTTGATGCAAAAAATAGAGAATGTATCCAGTACGTGCCATTTACAAATTATTCTACTGGAGAAAAATATTCAGACTCTGTAGATACTGTTCCTTATTGGCAGCCATTGAGTGAAACATTGGATGACTATGCCAATCACAGGGAGACAAAGTCAGGAGGAGATGTTGGCTTGTTGCCCAGATTACGCATGAAAATAGACAAAAATCAGATAAAATATGTCGGAAAGGAGGTAGCAAATCTTGATGTTTCTAACATTCTAGGCGTCACTCAAGGCATAGGTTGTACAGTCTATGACAATCTAGAAGAGAAAATACTTGAGATTAGACCCGGAGATTCCCACAGATTTGGAATGTCAAGAAGCAACTTGATGGCAATCCAAAAGAGAATCAGAAGTAATGACTCTCAGGTAAAACTTCAGAAAGGTACCATCAAGAGACTCCAAAAGGCATTTTCTGACGTTGTTTCGGGAAATTTCCGGAATGATAACCGGAATGATAGAGAAACCATGATTGAGCAGGAGGTGATAATGAAATAATGACCGGAAAGATAGAGAACACACCCGGATTGATAAATCAAGACACCGGAATGATAAATGACAACACCGGAATGATAGGAAATTCTACCGGATTGATAGAGGAGAATACCGGATTGATAGAGGAGAATACCGGATTGATAACTGAAACTAAAGAGGTAGAAAGTACTGCAAGTGGAAGAAGAAAGCGCAGCAGGGAAAGAGGCAAGGACAGCAAGCCGAGAAACTTCCCACTACATACGATGAAGAACCTACCTCAGTTCAGAAACAAATCTCATGAGGAAGTTAGACAGTACATTCTTGAAAAGAAGGGCGTGGATATTGGAAGTATATTTGACTTTAGAAGTTTGTTGTGGGTTTTTGTGATGCTTGCAATTATTGCAGGAGGTGTAGGAATCGCAAAGTGGTTGCATAAAAGACAAGAAAGAAAAAATAATGAAAAAACAAATCAACATAGATCCTAAGAATTGCTATGAATTGTTTTTAGATAAAACTTCAAAGATAAAATACTGAGATCAGTAGGATTGAATTTTCTATTTCAGCCATGGCACACCATGATCCTCCACCTGGTTTTTATTCATGATTTCTTTTTGTTAGCAGTTTTAGAATTTATTGAAAAAATTATTGTGACCGTATGTTCTTCTAAATCTTCTTTTTTCAATGAAAGATCCAACTCTTCAAATATTGTTTTCAGGATAATTGCAAAATACATCGACCATTTTTGACCAAGATTGTGTGGAACGATAAATTCTACAGTTTCCGGATCTCTTATAATTCGTATTGGGATTTCAGATGCAGACAACCACAGTTTTATGACATTTATTGTTCCGTCCAGATCTACCTTTCCATTAATGAATAAAATTGCGTCTCGCATTCGTGAATGGCCTGTAGTAGTTGCAAGTTTTTCCATGTCTTTTTCGGTAATCTTTTCAAACATACTGCGAAGGAACGCTTTGGGCATGTGCATATAACCAATATCTCCCACGAATCTATCCCATGACACATACTTGCGCAGGATGGAGTTTATGAGATTTGATATGTTTGAATCCTGAGTAGTTGCTTCAAGTTCAATCTTTTCAAAAATTTTCTTTGGAATACGTATAGTTGTGCTAACGTTAGCTGATTTTTCACCTGAACCTTTCATATTTTTTAATTTTTTAGCTATAACTTAACTTTTATGACAATTAGAATATTTAATATACTTGTCTTTATGTTATTACATTGTATTACAATGTCATCATATAACAAAATAAAATGTAGAAAAGTATTAGAAGTAACAATGGATGTATTGTAAATTGAAAGTAGCCATAGTGTATAATAAAAAGTCCATTGATGAGCATGATGTCATCAATGTCTTTGGAATGGTGACAAAAGAGCACTATGGCATCAAGACCGTAGAAAGGGTTGCAAAGTCTCTGGAAAAAGGAGGGCATTCCGTAAAAATCATCGAAGGCGGCATGAACTTTATCGAGGACATGAAGGATTTCATGCCTCGAGTAGTTGCAGGAGACCGTCCTGGAATGGTCTTTAACATGGCATATGGAATTCAGGGACAGAATCGATATACTCACGTCCCTGCAATGCTTGAGATGCTGGGCATTCCCTATGTGGGTTCTGGTCCTGAGGCACATTCTGTCGTACAGGACAAGGTGATGACAAAGATAGTATTGCAAAAGAACAATCTTCCAACCCCCGGATTTTGGGTGTTCTCATCAGCAGATGATGAGTTTGATGACCTTGTGTTTCCTGTAATCGTAAAACCCAAGATGGAATCCACCTCGATGGGAATGGAGGTTGTCTACAACTGGGAGGATTTGCGCAGTGCAGTTGCCAAACAGATAGAAAAATTCTCTCAAGACATTCTGGTGGAACAGTTTATTCCAGGTAGGGAATTTGCAGTAGGATTATTGGGTAACGGCCATGACATTGAAATTCTGCCAATCGTTGAGATGGATCTGAACGGAGATCCAAATCGAATTCAAACTATAACTGACAAAAAAGAAACGCCTGTAGACAAGATTTGTCCTGCGCAACTGACTGATGAGCAGACTGCAGAAATTAACAGAATTTGTCTTGCGGCGTTTAGGAAATTAGGATTAAATGATTTTGCACGTGTGGATTTTCGGATGAGTGAGGATGGGCATTTTTATGTTCTGGAACTTAATTCTATGGCAAGCTTGGGAGAAACTGGTTCCTATTATGCTGCTGCCAAGACTGCCAAATACACCTATGATACCTTGATCAACAAAATGCTTGATATTGCAGCTTTACGATACTTTGGAGAGTCCTACCTGCAAACGGAATCTCCTGAAAAAATCGAATCTCAACCATTACGTTCTGTGGTGAGAAGCCACATCAGAAGTCATTTCACTACCAATGAGAAATTGCTAGAGCATTTTGTAAATGTAAACTCTAGTGTGACCAATCTGGAAGATGTAAACAAGTTAGGCTCAATGATGTCCAAAAGATTGGAGCATCTGGGGTTTAATGTCAATCCACACCACGAGTTTGACGTTGGAGACATGCTGTATTTTACAAACCATGATTCTGAAGAAAATGACGTCTTGCTTTTGGGTCATTTAGATACATGGTACGCCAATCAGGACTTTACACCGTTTTACAAAGTAGGCAACAAATTGTACGGTTCTGGGATTGCCGAAAGCAAAGGAGGTTTGATAATGATGCTTTCTGCGTTGCATGCACTACGTTTTTCCAGAAGGCTCAAGAACTTGAAATGTGGCATATTGCTTGTAAGCGATGACAGTCTGGGCGGACGTTTTAGTAAACAGATAGTATCAGATACTGCCAAAATATCAAAACATATTATCGAATTAAAGCTTGGATTG
>JAJCXK010000078.1 GCA_029263475.1 Candidatus Nitrosopumilus sp. | reverse complement strand
TCCTTTGAGTGGAATCCGATGACCGTAGGCGAGCAGCCATATTTCTGCATGGTCCATCCTTGGATGCAGGGAGTGATCATAGTACAAGAAGCAGAAGCTGATGACGATGATTCAGCTATGCATTCTGATGACGATGATAGTAAGATGGACGTTCATGAAGAAGATATCTACGTTACACTTGACCACGATATTACAGGTGGTTCTGTAACCGAAATGGAAATCGACATGGAATCAACATCGTTAATCGTCGAAATTGACTCAGATAATGCAGGTTCAATTACAATTACTCTTCCAAGAGACGTGATTGATGCAACAATGAACGATGTAGATGATGACTTGTTTGTTATTGTTGACGGGGAAGAAGTAGACTTTGATGAAACAAAAACATCTACTGACAGAACCTTGACCATAGCATTTCCAGCAGGCACTGAAGAAATCGAGATAATTGGTACTTTTGTAGTTCCAGAATTTGGTACAATAGCTGTTATGATATTGGCAGTTGCAATAATTTCAATAATTGCAATTTCTTCAAAATCAAGACTCAGCATCATGCCAAAACTGTAGCACAAATACTTTTTTTATTTTTATTAGTAAATGAATAATTTATCGCATCCTACCAGTTTGAGGATCAGCATATTATAAAAAAATGACAGATGAAACAAAATATGTTTATTCTAAAAATTATTTTTGATACAGCTCACAATATCAAAGATGAAGATCACACATCAACCAATCAGAAGATAATCTTTACGGGGAATTTTTGTCCAAATAGTTTTGAACCTCTTCGACATCTTTATCCCCTCGTCCAGAAAGCGTAACCACTATCGATTCTGATGGTTTTGATTTTCTTGCAACTTTGATTGCTTCAGCAATTGCATGCGAGGATTCCAACGCAGGAATTATTCCTTCAGTTCTAGTAAGCATCAAAAATGCGTCAATTACCTCAACGTCAGTAGCTGAATGATATTTTACACGTTTTGTGTCCTTGTAGTATGAATGCTCAGGCCCCACTCCAGGATAGTCCAGTCCTGCTGAAATGCTATGTGTTTCAGTCACTTGTCCCTCTTTGTCTTGAAGTAAATATGTCATCATCCCATGCAATACGCCTTTGCTTCCAGCAGATAGTGTGGCTGAATGATATTTGGATTTTAGTCCTTGACCTGCAGCTTCAACTCCGATGATTTCTGCACTAGTATCTACCAGAGGATAAAACGTACCAATTGCATTGGAACCTCCTCCCACACATGCAATGACACTGTCAGGAGATTTGTTGTTTATTTTTTTCATCTGTAACTTTATCTCTTTTCCAATCACACTTTGAAAATCTCTCACCATTACAGGATATGGATGCGGACCGACAGCAGAACCTAGAAGATAGTATGTGGACTCTACGTTTGTAATCCAATCACGAATCGCCTCATTAATCGCATCCTTTAACGTCTTTGAGCCAGAGTTTACTGGATGAACCTTACATCCAAGCATGTTCATCCTAAACACGTTTAGCTTTTGACGAATGGTGTCTTTGTATCCCATGTATACTTCGGCATTCATCCCCAATGCAGCACAGGCCATGGCAGTAGCAACACCGTGCTGACCTGCACCAGTCTCAGCAATGATTCTTTTTTTGTTCATTCTTTTTGCAAGAATTGCCTGACCAAGGGTATTGTTTATTTTATGAGCCCCGCCATGTAACAGATCTTCTCTTTTTAGATAGATTTTTCCCCCTCCTATTTTCTCGGAGAGGTTCTTTGCATAGTATAATGGAGTAGGCCTTCCGGCATACACCTTGAGATAATAGTCTAATTCCCTTTTGAATTTTTTATCATTTTTGAATTTTAGATAGTTCTCTTCTAGTTCCTCGATTGCTGGAACAAGCGTTTCTGGAATATACTTTCCACCAAACTCTCCAAATCGCCCATCTTTAGGATATTTCAATATGCATTCACCAACTTTTTTACCTGTTTTTCAATGTTATCACTTTTCATAATACTAGAACCTATTAGAAACGCGTCTGCACCGCATTTTTTTAGATATTGAATGTCCTCAGGAGTATTAATTCCACTTTCTGACAGAATGACCCTTGATTTTTCATATCCTTCCAAAACCAATTCGGTAGTCTTGAGATCAATCTCCAGCGTGTCAAGGTTTCTGTTATTGATTCCTATAATGTCGGCTTCTGTTTTCAACGCGTTTTGAAATTCTTCTTTTGTATGCACTTCCAACAAGATTTCCAATCCCTGTTTGTGCCCATAGCCGATGAATTCATCGATTTCCTTGAGATAATTTTGATCAAATAGTGATTGGATTACCAGCATGTAATCAGCCCCGATTTTCTTGGCAGCATCAACCTGTACCTTGTCAATCATAATATCCTTCATCAGCAACGGCACATCTACGGCTTGCCTTACTTTCATAAAATACTCAGGCGAGCCATGAAACAGATGCGGCTGCGTCAGTACCGAAAGCGCCCGGGAACCTCCGGCAATCATCTGTCTTGCAATGCTTGCAGGATCTGTAAGGGTCCTAATTTTTCCCAGGGAGGGAGATGCGAATTTCACTTCTGTCAACAACGTCGCATGTTTATTGGCCTTGATGGTTTGTACAAAATCCATTTCAGATTTTTGTAAATTCACATCCACATCATATATGCCATCATCGATTGCCATCTGGGAATTATTTACCAGTTTTCTTAGAATGTTCTCAGCCATTGACAATTTCCCTCAATTTTGAAACGTCTCCAGTATTTTTGACAAATTTCTCCAACAAGGACATGGCCTTGCCATCCTTAATTGTGTTTAGTGCAATCTCCACTCCCTCTTCAAAGTCATTTGCAATGTTTGCCACAATCAATCCTCCCGCAGCATTTAGTGCAGTGGTTTCAATCATTGCCTGGTTTGCAGTATTGTTCAACACACCTACAAACGACCTTATCGCATCTTCCTTTGTTTTGATTTGTATGTCCATCAGCTTTGATTTGTGTAATCCCACAGCTTCAGGATCTATCGCGTTCGTTGACACGTCACCTTTTTTTAAAATGCAAACCCTGTTGATTGCACTGGTGGAAAACTCATCCATGCCGTCATCTGATCGAACAGTCATTACGTTTTCTGAGCCCCTTCTTTTCAAAATTTCAGGCAATCTGTCAAGATACTCTGCAGAAAATACGCCAACCAGCTGATTTTTTACCCCCGCAGGATTTGACAGAGGTCCTAACAGATTAAACGCTGTTCTTTTGCCCAACTGCTTTCTTGCAGGGGAAACATACCTCATGGCAGGATGGAATTTTTGTGCAAACATGAAACAAATATTGTGTTCTTCTAAAATATCCGCAATTTGGACAGGCTCTTTGCTCAGGTCATAGCCAAAATATTCAAAAATATCGGCACTTCCCGAAACCCCCGAGCTTGAACGATTTCCATGCTTTGCGACAATTCCGCCAGATGCCGCCACTACAAAAGATGCAGTGGTGGATACATTGAAAGTCTGAAGTGCATCCCCGCCAGTACCACACATGTCAATGACGGTTCCCCGACTTTTGGATTTGACTTTAAGCGCAAATTCCTGCATTTTATCAAGCATTCCGAGCAGTTCGTCATCAACCTCTCCCTTTTGCGCAAGAAGAGACAAAAAATCGGCATTTTGCACGTCGTTTGTTTTTCCAGATAACACGTCAGTCATTACGGAATTCATCTCATTATAGGTAAGGTCTGTCTTTTTTTGCAATTTTAGAATTAAATCAGCAATCATTTTCTCTTACCTGTTGTATGAAATTTGCAAGAATCTTTTTTCCATCTTCAGTCATTATGGATTCAGGATGAAACTGTACTCCTTCGATCAGATATTCTTTGTGTTTAATCGCCATGATTTCCCCGTCATCTGCAGCTGTTGCAAGCACTTGTAACACGTCAGGAACTACCATTTTGTCCCCAACCAGGCTGTGATACCTGGTTGCCCGAAACGGGTTTTTGACATCCTTGAACAAGGCCGAACTGATATGATCAACAGGACTCGTCTTACCATGTCTTACGCATCCGGCATTTGTCACCTTGCCACCAAACGCATGAATGATTCCCTGGTGTCCCAGACAGACGCCCAAAATCGGGGTATTTTTACCCATATCTTTAATCACATTGCTGCACACTCCAAAATATTTTTCTTCTTCCGGGGTTCCAGGTCCAGGCGAAATTATTATCGCATCATAATTGTTTTGCTTAATTTCTTCTAATGTGATCTTGTCGTTTCTTATCACATCACAATCTACTCCAAGTTCTCCAAGATACTGTGCAATGTTATACACAAATGAATCATAATTGTCAATGATTAGAAATTTCATAGGTGTTCACCGTTAAAATTTTTTAGGTATAATTGAAAACATGACAACCTACACCTACTGCCAAAAACAACGAGTCATAACTTCAACGCCTATTGGACCAATGATGGCTCTATCAGAAGGAGGACTCATGACAGATTTATCGATGAGAATTATATAAAATCTACCTTAATCTGTAGCAAATCCTTTCTCAATTATTGAAATATCCACAGATATTGCATATCATAGATATTGTTTTACAAAGTTCAATCTAATTGAAAGACGGATATGTTGATTTCCAGGTTCAAATTTCACTGGGAACACGTCGTGTTGGGGGTATATAGTTAAGGAGTTCAATAAAAGACCCACGTGGAAATCTTTCTAACAAATGACGATTCAATAAAATAAAAAGATTCAGATTCTAATGCTAGGTTCTCATGAATTCCTTGCCAAATATGTTAAAACCCACTTTCAAGAATCCTTTTTCAGAATCAAAATCAGCCATTCCATGAGTATTGTATCCAGGTTTTCCATTTTCCATGTCGGAAACATCTGAGGAAGTAAAGTGTTTGTCCGCAACAAACTCAAAACGGACATCAAGTGTTTTTGAGGAATATGATGGAATTTCTAATTTACTAGAGTCTATCTCGTTTTTGAGACGAATGTCATGTCGTCCCAAAACAATTTCTATTTCATCCATGGTGACAGTCACGTTGTTTGGGTTGGACACTTCAAGTGAGATGTCCAGTGTTGCCTTGGAATAAGATTCGTCGTATTTCATCAAAAAGTCCTCAACAGTGATTTTGGGGTTAAACAAAAATTTGTCCAGAATCCATCCACGTTCAATCAGTCTTGGAATGGATTCAAAGTTGATGCATGCGGGATTGCCACTGCCTTCCTTTTGTGCCAATATCAGTTCTCCGTTACACCTGATTCGCTCAAGTGGCACGCCTGATTCATGTTGCTTCAGGGGGATATATGAGTTATTTTTATTTTAGAATTGCTAGAAATGTCACGACTGTTTGCAAGTGTGTATGATGATGGCAGCGTATTGTCTTTGTATTTCACGGTTACCCAATCCCCTTCTGCAACCCTGAGCTTATGGCCTGATGATTCTTCTGTGGCGGTAAAAGATACGGTACCTTCAAACAACCCTGTTGTAATCCCCGTCTCCGTTACGGTAAGTGTGATGCCATTGGCATCTGATTTTGACCATACATCAACGTCAAAGATGTCAATTTCCAGCGGATTCAGGTTCATGTCAGGCTCAATTATTTTTACCGCTCCTGTTCCTGTCGCATAGTGGGTTGCCTCCATCCAATTGACTAATCCAAAATTCCACGAAATGGGAGCCAAATTAGTTTCATCATCTTTTGAAAAAGAAGCAGCAAAATCATCATCTGTCTGCGCATATGCGTTAAAATCAAAAGCAAATCCAGGACCTGCACCAAGCATCACAAATATGGAACATGCAATGAGGGATGTAATTGCAAAGGATGAACTCAAGGATTCAAAATGATTGTGACTTTTCATACCTACAATCAATTGGATTCGGTTATTAAATAGAATTTAAAAAATTTCCAGTATTGCGCTCTGAATCTAAAGCATTACTTCCTATTCCGACAAAGTACTTTGCATATGTTGCACTAACCACAAAAAATACAATAATCATCAATAGTCTTCGGGTTCTAATCCCCAAAATATCATACTGAATAATTTACATGTCATGTGAAAGATACGTAAAACCAACATACAACACCGGCAATTGCCAGAACAATTCCAATCAATTTCCTATGCCTTTTGCCAAACGCAAAATACAAGACTGATGATGCAAAGAAACCCAGAGATGCAAATCCAACAGAAGTCGTAAAAGCATAGTACAAAGTAATGTATGTTGGAATTCTTTCATTGCCAAGTCCGTCATTCACAAGGCAAATCGCGTTTACTGATTCCACGCCGTAACCGCAGGTTGCTCCATCAGGAGGGGTCATTGTGGGATCTGCTACCCTGCATACTCCGTCATTGAATATTGTCCCCTCTCTGCAAATGTTAAGCGAATCATCTCTGCGGTATTCCACTTTCAGATCCGTTCCCATTATTGATGCAATGTCTTCCTGAATGCCTGGCCAGTGCCTTGAATCAAGAAAGTCTGCATTGACATTGACATTGTGTTTGCCGTCATCTATTCTGTGCCTGATGACTATGTCTTTTATTGGAAAGCCTCCAACATCCACATTTGCATTAAATGCGGCGTACAAGGATTCCCGTGCCTTCAGCATTTGTGGGGAAACCTTATCAGAAGTTGCCATTTGCCGGTTTGATGGAATCACCTCAAAGTTATACTGTGGAACCCCTCCGATGGTGGTTCCGCTAGCAGTGTCCCCTACCTCTGAAAACGTCCTGAATCTTCCCTCGTATTCCGGAGTCCACTCAAATGTAAAG
>JAJCXK010000077.1 GCA_029263475.1 Candidatus Nitrosopumilus sp. | reverse complement strand
TGCAATTGGGACAGGTGCTATTTTTCAGGTAATTATCACGATATTGAGATGGATACGTCAAGAAGGTGACAAAAATCTCTCAAGTGCCGCAGTAGCTTCTGGGTTTGCCATGGGAATGTTGATCATGTATTTGACAAGTATCTTGGTTTAAGAAAAATCTGTTTCTTGTAATTATCGACACATATTTCAAAAAAGAACTATGATCTGATTTTAAATCCCACGTGAGTGCTAAATTGCCATCTTTGAGGTTTTCATTAATTATGTAATACGTTATGATGTATTGATTGATCTTTTTTGTGTATTTTTAAATATTGTAAATATGTAAATCTAAGGCTTTATCCAACCACGTTCAATTAATTTACCTACAGTTGTTAATTTCACACAAGCAGGTTCATTATTTGTATTTTTGAATACTAATCTCATATTTTCTTTACATGTGACATTTTCTGGAGATATCTCATTTGTGATTTGTTTTAGTGGTGCCATTTTGAAATTGATGGCATTTTCATCATTATCTTCCATGTAATTATTATCCGTATTGAACTCTAGACCATCATCATCAAACGATCCTGTGATTTGTTTTACCATGAATTCATAGACTAACGTTTCTGTGTTGTTTGTTATTAGAACAAGCTTGTATGTTCTTGGAAGTTCATTGAAAAAAAATGTCTGAGGAATTTGCCATTCGCTGTGAGATGTTGAAGGGGCAATTCCCGTTTCTTTAGTAGTGGTCTTCCAGAGAATATTATCTCTATATACTTTTATTTCATCTGGAATTGTTCCGTTTCCTGCAATTCCATAAAAGGTTCCCAAATCCACAATCGTTAATTTTGTTTCAGGATCTTCTATAATTCCAACAGAGCTATCCACAACACTAAACACATTTACTGACTGAATTCTAAATGCTTCATTACATTCAAGATTTTTTATTACAGCCTCATGGTTTTCTTTGATAATTTTGAACATGGTTGTTTAATCTGAAAATTTAATTTTGATCTTTCCGTCTTTATCCGAGATAAATTTGTCTGAAATTTTTTCCACTGACGTGTCTTTGTAAACATATGCTGAAATACCACTTATTGGTCCAATTGAATCAAATATTGTTAATGTGATAGTATCATTGAGACACTCTTCACCCATCTGTAAATCTTCCGCATATGCATTTGGGATAATCAATATAAAAAATACAAGAGCGATAAATATTGAAAAATTAAATTTTTTAATTTTTTCCATGATTGGCATTTAAATCCATTTGAATTATGATGAATAAAAATCTCGTTCAAAGATTATAATTTACTTTTCTGCGATAATCATCGTATATTTCTTGTAGAATGGTCATTTTTTTATTTTAATACTTAATTTAATGCTCAATCCTACTGAAATTATACAAATGAACAAAAAGAAAACTTCCACAATTACATTTAGGATAGATGAAGACAACAGTAAGAAATTAAGAAACATTGCTGAAGACAAAAATGTTAGCCTAAACACGTTGGCAAATCAAATCCTGGGAAATTATGTCCAACTTGAACGATATATGGAAAAATTTGGGGTTTTGATGATGAGTCATGACGCATTTTCATCGATCATCGATGTTCTTGATGAGAAACAACTGATTCAGTTGGCATCCAGCATTGGCTCAAAGGAACCCAAGGAATTCATTCTTTTCAAATGGAAGGACATGAATTCTGAGATGGTATCTGATTTTATCAAAATGTATTTTGAGCATTGCGGATATGGAACTTGTGATTTGGAAAAAACTGAAAGCGACATAGCAGTTAGCATTCACCATCAACTGGGAAAAAAAGGTACGATTTTTCTAAAGACCTTTTTGGAATCACTAATTCAATCTACCCTTGAAAAATCTTGTAAAATAATAACTGCTGAAAATTCAGTTACCATCAGGTTTTCTCAATAAGTCAAGTGCTTGCAAACGATTGCAAATAATACATGTTGGTTAAGTACAATTTCAAAAATATTGAATTATGAATAAGAGTCAACACGCAAAACAAAATTCCATAAATATTGATACTTTGAAGCAAAAAATTGGCACAATTAAACACATTAAAGAAAACAATACGACCTACAAAGCCCATTGGTGGAGAGCCATGTCGATGAGCATGGCATTGTTTATTCATGCTTGGATACCTTCTTTGTTTCCAACATATGCTTCTGATAAGATGAATCATAATCAAGATTCTAGATGAACGATATGAAACAACATGTTAAAAATACACAAATAATTGATTGGGAGGAAGTTAGTTATGGCTGAACTACATTCTAAAGAATTTGAAATAACTGCTGAAGAATTGTATGATTCGCTACAAAATAAAGAATCATTACTTTTGTTTGATTTGAGATTGCAAGATACTTACAAGGATGGACACATTAGTGGTTCTGTTCATGCCGTTTGTGATACTAGAACTAAAGAAACTTTGATGCCTAAAATTCCAAAGAATGTAAAGATTGTTTTAATTGATGATGATGGGGTGATGGCTGAAGAAACTACCGTGATGATGCGTTCATTTGGATTAGATGCCAATTATTTGAAAGGTGGAATGAAAAACTGGACTAAGGAATTGATAAGGGGCAGTCCCCCCCCACAGCAATGAATCCAAACGATCTTTCAAAGAAATTACGTGATTCTAATTTGTACATGTTGGATGTTAGAGATTCTGATGAATTTTCTGATTATAATATTCCAGGTAGCAAAAACATTCCACTATCAGATCTGTTCAAGCTTGAAAATATGTCAAAAATTCCCCAAGACAAGAAAATCATTACAATTTGCCCTCATGGCAACATGGCAACGATTGCAACTTTTGCTCTTGCAAGAAATGGAATTGAATCCAGGGTTCTAGAAGATGGTCTTGCTGGATGGAGTCAAGTTCTTCATTCAGTAAACGCCGGAAAAAATCCTACTGTAATTCAGGTGGAAAAAATTGGCAAGGGATGTCTTTCTCATATTGTAATATCTCAAAAAGATGCAATAGTCATCGATCCTCTTTATCCCGCTGAAAAGTATCTGGAAATAGCAAAACGACAAGGGGTGAAAATCACTCACATAATTGATACACATCAACATGCCGATCACGTCTCTGCTGCCCAACAACTAGCAAATCTTACGGGTTCCCCAATGTATGAAAGTAAACTCGAGATGTGGGATAGATCAGCTAATTTTCTTGATGATGGTCAAGAGATAATGTTTGGCAACTCTAAACTTCGTGTCATTCATACTCCTGGTCATACTCCCGGAAGTCTATCATATGTGGTAGATGAAAAATATGTGTTTATCGGAGATATACTATTCATTGAAAGTGTTGGAAGGCCTGATCTTAGAGATAAGGCAGAAGAGTTTGCAGCACAACTTTATGATTCACTACACAATAAACTATTGAAACTTCCCTCAGATACGATAGTATTCCCAACCCATCATGGATCATCTGTAACTTCAACAAATGGAGTGTTTTCAACTACCATAGCAAAGACAAAAGAACATGACATTTTGAATCTGTCTGAAGCAGATTTCATAAAACAAGTAGTTGGTGTTACAGTGCCAAGACCCATGAATTATCAAAAAATTATCCAGATAAACAAAGGAACAATCTCTTTGAATCCCTCTGATGTCCCTGATTTGGAATTGGGTCCAAATAGGTGCAGCATAGCGGGAGTATAGATTTCTTCTTTTGGTTTTTACATTTTTAGATACTGTGAGTTTGGTTTCAACAAGTGTATTGTCCAATCCTGATGAATTGGTATCAGATCCTACATTTGCGATGAGGTTGATTTTGATTGGTCTGATGGTGGGCATTGCAATAGGACTTTCAGGTCTAGGTGGAGCACCATTATTACTTCCATCACTTGTACTAATTGGTATACCGCCACAGATAGTTATTGGTGCTGATTTGGCTTTTATTTTTGGAACAAAACTTTTTGCTTCAATTTTACATGGAAAAGAACGAAACATCAACTGGAAAGCATTAGTTTTCTTACTCATTCCAGTTGTACCTGTAATGCTTTTTGCAAGTTGGGTTTGGACAGGAATAAAAGAAAACTATGGTTCTGATATTTTAGATACTGTAATTTTATTATTGTTGGGAACTATTCTCATAGGAATTAGTTTGTACATGATCAAAAATAATGTTCTAAAAAAGGACAATCTCAATGTCATCTCAGAACATTCCACCCCCCGTAAATTCACAAGAGGTGAAAAAACAACCTTTCTTGGAGCTTCAAGTATAATCAGTTTCATCACGCAGATTACTGTAACGGGAGCAGGGGCTATGACCTTGCCCCTGCTCATAAAAAAATGCCATTGCCCTCCAAAACATGTCGCTGGAACATCTGTTCTTTTTGGTGTTGCAATATCTGCAGTAGGTACAATATTGCACTATAACATGGGAAATGTTCCCTTTCTTTTGGTATTGTTTTTGTTAATTGGTTCTATTCCCGGCGTATTTTTAGGAGTAAAAGTAACCTCAAAAATTTCCCCTAGAAAACTAATTGCCACATTTAGCATAATTATTTTAATTGCAGCAATATTTTTACTAAATCGTGGCTTTGGAATAATTTGAGAGTTATTTTATTTTAGTTATTTTCTAAAAAGCATCCAAATTCTAGAACCGACAAAAATTCCAACTGCGGACACAATCAAAACAATCATTACTATTTGTCCTATATTTTCGTCCATTTCCAAAACAGTATGGGAGTTCTTATTAGTTGAACCTGCAATCTTTGAATCTATAAGCCAGCAATTAAAAAGAAAAAGTCAATATTCCCCATGTTAAATTATGGTTCTAAGATATTTTGAATGATTTGGTTCCACGTGGGTACAGAAATCACTTGTCCTTAATTTTAAATTTCAACATCTCTCCCACAATGAGGACAAACAATTTTTTCAGATGATTTCGTTTCGTATGATTGGGCAATCTTTTCAGACATCAAGGCATTGCAAACATCCCATGGAGTAACTGAAATGTCCTTGTAGATTACATAGGGATGGTCCATTTCATACATTTTTTTACAAATCTGACTGAGATCTAGATCATCCAGTACCACAGTCACATCCTCCAACTCTACTTGGTTGACTGGGACATCCAAAAAGTTGTCAACATCAGGCTGGAATTTTAGTAATTTTGAGATTTCTTTTAGTACCAACCTGTCGCTGATGAACTGGTTTGAATATTCCAACAAGAGTTTTCGAGTATTGTGCTCAAACATCAGATTGACTATTTCCCGTAAAGTGTCATCAGGCTGAAAAGTAACCATCTTCTTTTTTGGCATAGAAGAAATTGAAACGTCAGTTTTGGATTTTATGCCAATCTCCAACATCTTTCTTGCCGAAATAGGCGAATATCCCTGAAATGCGTTTGGAATAATTGCAAAAGCTCTTCTAGATGCATTCCACTTTTCCATCAATTCTTGAAACGTCATGTCCTTTTCGACGATGAGCAGATTCTCATACATAACATCCTTGACTTTGGTTTCATATTGAAAATCACGGGTAGGATTTTTTCGTATATGGTTTAGCAAGTCATAACCGCCGACTATCCCCACAGGGTTATGGTCATCATCTCTAATCACAATAGAATCAACAGATGACTCCAGATACTGTACACACATTTCAGTGGCAATTCCTACTTCCCGTTCTTGGTTGAGATAGACACATGGAGTATCGGTCAAACTATCTGAAAACAATTGTTCTAGGGTTAGTTCAGAGATGTTTGCATTTGGAGGATATTTCCAGGGTCTCATGATAACTTCTATACGTGTTTTTGATATTTCAAATGCCTTTTGATTATTACTTGTAAGAATAACCCAATTCAGAATTTTGTATATTTTTTTAACTTACACGTGGGTCTGAAATAACACTGCCTTAACTATATCCCCAGCACAATGTTCATGGGGATATAGTCAGGTGGTGAAAAATAGCACCCACGTGGAAAAAAATTCTAGAAAAAAATACTACAAAAGATAATTCATTAACAATTAAAATTAAGAATATTTTGAAATTAAATTGACTTTATTTAACATAGTAACTTTGTTACTATCTCTTTAAATTCATAGTTTGATCATTTTGAATTAAAATGAATTCAAAAATACATTCCAGTAAATATTATGGCTATTTCTATTGTTTTTTAGAGTTTGTATCTAAACCAAATCAAAATCTATGAGAGATGACATCTACTGGCAAAAAGACACAGAGACAGAACATACATCAGAAAAGACATACTCTTGAAATTGTACGAATCTGGAGAAATGAATCAGAGCAGACTGTTGAGCTCATGCGGGCTGAATAATGCAAAACACAAGAAGATTCTAGAGGATATGGTAGAAAAAGGCTTTTTGGATTATAGAATTGAACAAGGAAAAAATCAATCCGTTTTAAAATACAGAATTTCTGAGAAAGGAATAGAGATTCTCAAAGAAGTTTTTGAGCGATACGAATTACTATTTCCACGAGGGGAGAAAAATGCCAAGTAACAAAGTTACTCAATTATTAAGTAAATTGGGGGGTGTAACCATTTAATGACAGATTCTTACGGTGGCGATGAAAAAAGAAAACACGAAAGTATTTTTGCAGTTGTAGACAATGCTGCACATCATCTGCATACTGCCAAGAAAATGCTTGTGATCATGATAATAACAGCAATGGTTTTGCCCCCTGGCATAATGATTGGCAGCAATGTAATTGCCGAACTGATGAGTGATGGTGAAATTTCAGAAGGACCTAGAATGGGTAAGCTGATTTCACTTCTTGAGCAATTAGAAAAAGGAGAGATTTCTCCAAAAGAATATGTCGAAGAAACACGATATGTAAAATCTGCACCCATGTATGGAGGTCCAGGCCTTGGATTCTATATGAGTCTAGCAACATATGGCACATTCATTTTTTGGATAGGCTATACTGTTTGGCAATGGATTATAGTTACAAAACTAAACAAAAAATACGATTATGCAAAAAAGGAACAAAGAAAATCTGATTCAAAGAACAGCAATAAGAAAGATCCACATCAAGTCTTTTTTGAGACCCTAGATAATGCAATGCGCCATCTTAATCATACAAAGAAAATGTTTGCCATACTAATTATAGCAGCCATCATTATTCCCCAACTCGTAATCATTGGAGTAATGGCAACTACAGTAGCGCCAATACAAACCCCGATGATAGAGAAATTTGACCTAATACTAGAACAGTTAGAAAATGATGAGATAACAATTCCTGAATATGTCGAAGAATTAAAAGAAGTTGAAGCTGCCTACCGTGCGGGAGAAGGTCCTGTGTTTTATGTTGTTATGATAATGATGTCACTCTCATTAGCTTGGCTTGCGTACGGCATCAGGCAATGGATGATACTTACAAAATGGAACAAGAATTATCAAGGTTTCAAAACAAGAGATAATGAGATTAACAGGAAACTGGGATAAAATCCTCAATAATCATTAAACCTAGTTTTCATTTTCTTTATCATCCAATTTTTCTAACAGTTCAATACACAGCTTTGAATTATCTTTGAATGCGGCATTTGATAACAACACAACACCAGTTTTGTTATTTGGGTTGATCATCATGGTAGTTGAAAATCCCTCGGTTCCACCTGAATGCTGAAGTATACGGATTTTTTTCAGATCAGCTGCCATCCACCCCAATCCAATTTCAATAGATGTAGCACCCATCAATAATTTAGCGGTAAATTTTTTCAAAAAGGATAACGAAGGATCAATTCTCGTAGATTTACAATGTTCCAGAACAGGAGACAAAGAAGATTGTTCAAGATCCATATTGACTTTGAGAAATTTCAGCAGATCGGATACTGTAGAGCAAACACTTCCTGCACTTTCAACTGCAGGAATGTTGATAGGATCTGCTTCTTTTCCAGTATGCATATAGCCTGTTGCTAATTTTTCTTTGTGTTTATCTGAAATGGTAATTGTGGTATCATGCATGTTCAATATTCCCAAAATCCTGTTTTTGATTAATTCCTCATATGTGGAACCAGTTATGCGTTCAAGAATTTTTCCAACAAGACCAACTCCCGAATTCGAATAACGAAATTTTGTTCCAGGATTATCTTTTAATTTTAACTGGGACATTTCTTGAAGAAATGAAGACGTATCAAGACTATATCTAGGTGGAAAGACCTTTCCATCAGTAACACGAAACAAGAATTTTATCAGATATTTGAAATATACTTTGAATGGAACTTCAACTATTCCAGAAGTGTGAGTAATCAGATGAAAAAGAGTTATTTGGTTTTTGTCAAAGTCAGTTCCTGCAAATTCTGGCAAAAACTTGGTTATCGGATCATCTAAAGACAACAGCCCCTCGTTTTGTAACTTTACTGCAAGTATGGCTGTAAACGTCTTTGTCATCGAGCCAATTTCATACAGAGTGTCAGATGTAGGTTCTGCCCCAGATTCTTTTTTTATTTCACCAAAATTAAATAGTTTAGTTTCATTTTCACTTATCAGTCCAACAGAAATGCCTGGAATTTTTGATTTTTTAACATGTTTTTTGATTATGTCTTCTGGAATCAATTTCTATACCACTCTATTTTCATTATTTCTTGCTAAAATTCAGAACTTTCAAATTTTTTATTCCACTCTTTAGCCCATTTACGTACAAGGTAGGTGTAAATTGGAATGTGGATTACTGCACATCCAAGTATTATCGCTGCCATTTGTGGCATGAATTTTTCATATACCCTATCTGCTCTCTCTGTCTTATCCATCTCAGGAACCAATTCAGGATCAGTTGACATTTGATACATAATAATTCCGGTTAATGCCAATATTCCTACCACAAAGATTCCCGTGTAAATACTAGCAAATTTTTTCCTGTCAAGTTTTGATGCCACATAGGTATCAAGGCCTGGAACCATTGCATAAATTGTATATCTATTCACATTTATTGAACCATCAGCAGGCGTTGTTTTCCTTTTTCTTCTTTAAATCAGATAGTCATAAAGTATACTGTTCTTAGGTATGAATCCTATGAGATTCACTCACCAAATTATGGATAGAAATGACATAGATATGTGTGAAGATTAGTTTTAAAAAATAAAAGAGATGGTCCATATTGAGTGATATGAAAACGTTCAGATCATTTGGAAGAAAAATGACAGGTGCAATTCTAATGATTACGGGCATTTTACTGATGTTTGTAATTGTGACATTGCCCGTGATAACAGAAATGATGTCTGGAAATATCTTTTCTAATTTGATCATTGGTACAACATTATTGATGCTGGATTTTGGAATATTTACAAACCAACTAAAGATTCCAAAAAGACAGAAAAAAGAAAAAACATATCAAAAATCTAAACATAGATTTATAGAAGTTTTTGGTCTTGAATAATACAGAGTTTAGAATTTAAAATTTGGACAACTCAATTCCTGGTATCAAAAAGATAATTTTCATTTTATTTTTCTCCCATTAGAGGAATCAGGCTCATAACATGATCTGCAGTTGTATCCTCATTCACGATACTCATATGATCTGTCCCGTTTACAATGACATGCCTCCCATGAGTTGACAAATCTGCCAGGTCTTTGTGAAGATCTTTGAAACCTTTTGCTAGTTCCTCTTCTGATATACCTCCCATTTCAACAGACCCGTCAGAAGTAATCCCGGATGCCGAAATGGCGACGATGGGCAAGTCCCTTCTGTCATGATGCGCTTCTTTTCCCTGCTCAAAGGACAAGTTGAGATTGGTAACCATGGACTTCATTGTAGGGTATGGTGGATTCCATTTGTTAAAAGATGCCATCATCTTGTGCTCTTCTGCGTATTCGTCAGGTGCAGATATGTCGTGAATCGCATTCATCAGGGAGAGGATCCCGAGATTGTCTGCAAGTTCCAACAGCCAGAAAGTTGCCAACAGATCATCAATCTGCTTGTCTGATGCATCTCTGAACTCTTGCCCAAAATGATCTACCTGATCATAGTGACTTGAATCGATAAATGCAATTCCTGTAACCTGTTCCTCATGCTCTGCGCTGTAAATCAGGCTTACGATGCCTCCCAGCGAATGTCCTGCCAGGATTACGGGGCCATCAATTTGTGCTGTCTGGAGAAGTTGACCTAATTCATCTGACAAGCTTTTAGAAGTGTAAGGAATATCGTTTGCCTTGCTCCAACCAATTCCTGCAGAATCATAGCTGCACGTACGGACAGTCTCAGACAGATTCTCCTGAAGATTGGAATACATGAAACTTGGGGTACCCGCTCCTGATATGATGATGATGGTCGGTTGCGCATCGTTTTCCGGTCCTGTGCAATGCATATGAATCTCCCCTCCGTTTACTGGATACATCTTACCTGGAGGTGGATCAATTTCTCCTATGCTGTGGTATGAAATCTGTCCTGCGACAAGAACACCGCCCACAAGGATGACAACAACGATTCCAAAATACTTGAAAAATCTCTTAACTTGCATGATGCCTGTTTGCCTTCTCACTTTCATACCCAATTGGCAACTCATAAGTTCTACTGATGTTTCAGACTGAAAAAAGTCTAGCAAGTTATCTGTTGTTAGCGTGCAAACAGTCGGGCAACGAACATCACATGCAAGAGAACAAATGAACCCCATGCGATAATTCCGATTATCATCCAAGCATACTTCCATTTTATTCCGATAAAGTAATCTCCGGAACGTCCAAGTGAACCTACGCCAAACACGATTAACGATATCCAGCTAATTGCGGATGTTATCTTTTCATACACAGGACATGCCGTGCAATATGCTAGCATCCCAAAAAACCACAGGAAAAACAAAGAGATCCACATTACTGCCAAAAATGACAGTATTGCAAAAACTTGCAACCTGGTCTTCATTTTATTTTTCCATCAAATGCTATTTTGCTGTCATATTCTGCTGATTCGTCGGTTATCACTGTTGGAGCAGAGTCAAACAATCCCTTAAACTGGCATGTTTTTTCCAGTTTGGGATTAAAATCGTCATAATACTTGCAGTGATCAAGACACTCAGATACGCCAGATATGGATTGAGACGTGGTGCTTCCCTGAAAAGTTCCGTCTTGCATCACCATGGCAGAGGATATGCTGCATTCGCCCTGTTCCCATTCAGATACAATTAAGCCACTGGGCAATATGATAGTCAATGTCGTAATAATCATGGCAGAAACAAGCATTATTTTCTTGTATTTTTTTATCAGTGGCATCAATGTTGGATCAACTTTGAACAGCGCACGATAGACAAAATAAGATAGCAACCCAATGCTGACAAGTTGGTATGATGAAAAGCCTGAAAAATAGTTCAGGCCAATTCCAGGCAATAGGACGTGCGGGATTAGCGATATGGGTATGACTGCAAAGTAATAGCAAAGTATGCCAACTGCAATCCAGATGACTCTTTTGCGCAAGTTTTCAAAATAATTTGTCATTTCCTTTTTCTCCAAATTATAATTCCCGTAACTATTGCCATGATATCTGCAGGTATGATTAATGAGAAGAGGTTGTATTGGACAAAGAAGTTGTAATCTTGTTTGTAATGCTGCATCTGACCGTACTCGTCTTCGTGGGAGTATTCATCAAAGCCTGAAATTTGCTTTGTACTGCACATGTTGGTATCCCCTCCCATAGAATTTCCGTCATGCACAAAGACCTGACATGTCTCCCCTATTTGGTAGTCGACACCGCAGCTGCTCACTGTGATCAGGTCTTTGCCATGATTGATTATACCTGAATCCCCAAGAGTGTAATTGCCATATGGATAATTTCCCTTTTGCACTTGATGTATATCAAAAGTAACTTTTCGCGGACCCTCGTCAGTCATAATGCCTTTGACAGTACCCTGAAATGCCCCATCAGATTCCGTCCAAGCCATTAGAAAGTCAGGATATGATGAACATGAGCAGGCAAAGGAATCCTGAACTTGTAAAGTTACAAGAATAATCAGCAATGTAATTAAAAATCCAGTCTTCATGTTTTATTTCCCAGATTTTTCATACTCAAATATTTTGGCATCATCAGATATCGCACACAGATCTTCATTGTCTACTGAGAGTGAGAAATCCCACAAGCTAGGACCTTCCATTGCGCCTGAGAAATACGAATAGACTGAAATTCCCTCTCTGACGATATCATTTTCATCATATTCTTCTGAAACTATCGCACCGCAAATTTCCGTGTATTTGTCCCCCAGGTCAAAGTTGTATTTTCCAACAACGAATTTGTCCAGAGGTATCTGATGCGGTATTGTCTCAAAGTATTTCTGGACACGCTTGCCCACCTGCTGTTCTTACTCGGGAGTAAAATATGACAGTTCTTTTATGGTCAATGCAGTCAACTTCATCTGTGCGTTGCAAAAACATGAGGTGTAATTGATCTTGCACACATGTGGATTCTCAGGATAAGTTATCATGTTTCTCGGTTCTGAGATTGAATCTATCTGAAACCAGTGAGTTTGTGAATTGACATCAATTACTGCACCGCATCCAGGATCCCCTCCAAATGCAGGACCTCCAGTTATGACCAGATTGTCTGGAAGGTAGTCTATCTGGTTTTGAATCAGCAGTCTTTCTACATCACTGGACATGACATATTCCCGAACCTTTGGAAGAATTCCCTCGTCAAGATTCCGGTCAAAATTAAACGTCAATATGGCAAGTCCAAATACGACAATTCCAACTGTGGTCATCACGCTTATTGAAATAATGATTAGCAAAAGCCTAGTCTTCATTTTCTACCTCTACATAATCATTAATTGAAATGAATTCAGATTTCAAACTTCTTGTTCCACTTTTCAGACCATGTCGCAATGAGATAAATTGAAAGTATCGTGAAACCCAGACCCATTACCGTACTTGCAACAGTCAACAATATCTCATTTCCATCCAAGTCATCAGAAAACTTGCTTACCTTTTCCAGACCGTTTTCCTCAAACACCATGTTCACGACAAAGACGATGATCACTATTGCCATGACCATCTGTGGGACGTAAACGAACAGCAGATATTTTTTGAGTCTCTGTATCCTGTAAAACGCCCATAGATCCAGAATCGGTACAAACACGACAAAAAGAATTTGCCAAAGTATGCTTACCTTTCCTTTTGCCGGCATGATGTTCTCAAATGATATTTGCCATCGTATAACTCAAGACGTTTTACCTTGCATCCTGGATTTTACGTATCTGCAAGATGCAAATCCGACTGCTGCAGGCGCTGCAACATACATTCCCAAATTAAGTGCGATTACTGAAATCCCAAGTCCTATAACTTCTAGTTCCGAATCGTTATCAGCCAGAGTCATGATGGATAACGTAGAAATCATCGGGGTGATAAATGCCCGGACTCCCTGCTGGAACATCGGATTTTCCCTCTCCATGTCAGCAATTGTTGGTGAGAACGAATAGTACAATTGGTTGAATCCCGACATAAATGCTGCACCCGAAGATGTGCTCATTACGGTATTATCTCTAATTTCCCTTAGGAATTGAACCTGTGGTGCAAGTTCTGAGCCATATGATGCCGTTGCAATTAGACACCCGCCGCCTTCTTTTGGTTCATCGGGTAGTGAATTGTTTGAACTTCGATTTTGTAGTTTATCTATGCTTGTTTGAATCACATTGGCAAATCCTATGGATGTTTGAGCATCAATAGGTGGGTCTGCTGGCTGGACGTTAAGTCTCAGATGCATGTTGTCTTTAACTGAATTATACCCACTTCCAATTCCGCTAAAATTTATCTCAGCTAGAAAATAATTCCAATCCTCATTTTTTCCTTCATGTAATTCAAGTGATTCGTGTTGTCTTTGTGATAATGTATTATGGTAATGCGATTGGGCTATTTTGCTTGTTTCATATGCAATAACTGATGCGATTATCTCAAAGGAGCGATCTTGGTTTCTGATGTGTACCGAACAACTATCTATGGCTCCCTCATCCCATATCTGTTCTAATACGTGGGATGATGCTTTCGTTGCAGTTGTTTTGAGAGTAAATTTGTTACCGATCAAATCTTCGGCCTGTGTTTTGGAAATTAACGACAAGCATGTTTTCTCGTTTAGAATAATTTCTTGAAATTGCTTTATTTCAGATGGTGATGGATTTTCTTTTGTGTTTGACATATTCGATTTATTTGGTTGTTTTATTTCATATGGTTTGTCATCGACATTTGCATGGATGACTCTTGCCATTTCCAATAGCGATCCAGAATTTACAGTGTGCCAAGTTGTTGGGGCATTTAACCCGATCATGGTTTTCCCATTCATGGATGTCAAGACACTGTCAATTCCGGACTGCCCTACATCCATCGCATAATACTCCCATTCGTTCTCAGAAATCACCTCCACTGGAATGTCCATCATTTTTGCCATGGTCAAGGTTTGCTCAAACTTTTCTTTTGTAACGTCTACAGAAGTAGAAACTACAGCAGACAGTGATACGGTAAATGAACGATCCTCGTTTTCAAATACTGCCAGACATCCACTTTTGACATCATCATTTAATGCAGCGAGGTCACCGTTAATCACTCGGGCATCAATTGCGTCATCAAATCCGGTTATTTCTTTTACTTGATCCGTAGAAATTAACGAAAGACATGTCTGATCATCAAAGGTGATTGAATATGCGTCTGGAATCGAAAATGCTGAAATTGATATTGCTCCAAACAAGAACAAAATGTGATTTATTTTCAACAAAAAAACGATTTAGACATAGTATAAAGATCTTTTTCCATATCTTACAATCAAATTCTATTCAGAACAGCCGAATCTAAATCATGCTTTCTCAGCATATCCTAAAAGCTGTCTGATGATTGGTGATTTATAAAAAATCACAACCCCCATTACTAAAAATGGAATACCCATCCAACCAAATGTGAACACAAAATTACCAAAGGAACCGTAATCCCCCGTATGAAAGATGTGACTCCAGACTGCCATTGCAAGAACAGATGTGAAAGAGATTCCGAAATAAAGAGATATTCCGCCTGCCGCTATCAACATGACTGATTTTAGATTCAAGATTTTCATATTCTTTCACGGTCACCTGACAAACAATTCAATCCCAATCGGAGGAGACAGGACCGTAGGATTGTCAACTGATTCCCAAACAAATGCAGTTGCAATGTACTTGCCTTCTTTGAAGGGAATCCATGTCACACCTG
>JAJCXK010000076.1 GCA_029263475.1 Candidatus Nitrosopumilus sp. | reverse complement strand
TGCAATTGGGACAGGTGCTATTTTTCAGGTAATTATCACGATATTGAGATGGATACGTCAAGAAGGTGACAAAAATCTCTCAAGTGCCGCAGTAGCTTCTGGGTTTGCCATGGGAATGTTGATCATGTATTTGACAAGTATTTTGGTCTAAAATTATTTCTTTAAAGAATGGAATTTTAACAAATGTTCATTTCAATTTAATGCTCATTTGTAGTAAAATAATGCCAACCAGATTAGTTATGGGATTTGAACTCGATTGAT
Source organism: Candidatus Nitrosopumilus sp. (assembly GCA_029263475.1). Lineage (GTDB taxonomy): Archaea > Thermoproteota > Nitrososphaeria > Nitrososphaerales > Nitrosopumilaceae > Nitrosopumilus. The sequence continues at coordinate 70,049 of JAJCXK010000076.1, read as the reverse complement.
CTGACATGGACTGATTTAAGGTCAAACTGATTGTTGGAGATATGTAATTCAATCTAAACTCTATCTTCTAAACATAATCCAGATTCTAGATCCTATGAAAATTCCTACGTAAGAACTATCAATAATGGAACAATGATTTGTCCTTCTTCGATAATCTAAATTCTAAATTCTCAATCTAAAAACATGTTGCTGTTTTCTAACTGTGTTTCATTTTATCCACAAAAAGATGGTCGAATTACCTTGTGTTGGAACTTTTCTTGAGATGACTTACTATCCTAGTCCGGTCGAGCCCCATTTTCTTCCTAAATTATGTCTATGACCACAATCTCAAGAATTAATAAACACATTTTTTGAAATATGTTTTGAATCATTTTTTCATTATGAGAATCATTTTTGCTATCCTGATCACAATAATTGCAATTACCATGATTTTTGTTGTCATACCATTATCTCAACCCTGCAATCCTGAAACTATTGAATTGGCTTAATCAGGCAGAATGTGGTGAATTGTTGGATTGGATTGATGAGCGTCAAGGAACTCTGGAGAAGTATCAAAATACTGCTAAGGGCATAGATGATTACAAAGAATGTGGAAACTAGTAATAACTAAACCCGTTCAAAATTTGAATCCCGCTACAAAAAATATTCGGTATCAAAATATGAATAATATTTGACTGTCTTTTGAATTCAAACTTTATTGACATCTGTCCGATCTATGTGGCATGGAATAAATTCATGTCAAACTGATGTCTGGAACTGATAGATGTAATATTAATTCCATCAAACCTGTAAACTTCCCAAAAATCTAACTAACTGTTAATTTCGTCATGAATGTGGGTATTTCTCTTTCAAACTATGGCGTACTTTCTTCTAGGTCTTTTTTAAATTAACCATATTTATGACACTCATGCCAGACCTATGGCAATAAAGTTCGCATCCAAAAACTTAGGCTCAAATCCAATGATAAGTATTAGAATTTATGAAAAAATGATGGTGGGAATTTCACCCTTGTTGATGAGATAACTAATGAATTGATTTTCTATTGTGTAACAATACAAACCATGACCACTAATGGGACTGAAATGATCCAAATCACAATACCATTTTTTTAATTGTAGGTTGTAAAAGGGAACATTTTACGACGGGATTAGGTTTTGCATGAGTCTGAATAGTAAACCTTAACTTGTATCTAGATTAACTAGATTATCTTGAATTGTTTTAGATGTGATGGTAAAGGTCAGTACAGGAATGAATTTGGTCTAATGGAAAAATGTGATTCCTGTCAAAGAAAGGAAATGACTTTTGAAAATGCAGATGAGCAAGATTCAGATGATCAATATGACTGAGAAAAAATCAAAGAAAAAAGATGGGAGGAAACTGAAAGGACAGAAAGCATCTGAACAGAAACAACGGGTAAAAAAATACAAAAAGGAACAACAAACAAAGAAAAATGGAAGAAAGTCTAAGAAATATTAGAAAAAGAAATCTAGGTGAGAAAAAAGTTGCAAGTATGAAGTTGAGTAATAAGATATCCAGAATTGTAATCTAGGTATGTGTAAAACTTTTCTAGATGACACTTGCTACCCTGATCCATTCAGTTAACATTTTATTTTATAATTAATTTCAAAATGAATTGCATTTTGCTCATATCTTTACTTGTTCCGTTTATCGTGTTTGCTTTATTGTTCAATTATGTCAGATCATTTTAACACTGATTTTGTTATGAAATTACATTGAGATTAAACATGAACTTTACCATGGCTGATGTCCTTGAAGAAATAATAAATTTGGAGCAGATACTTATGTTTCATCTTGATGATACTGATTATCAATAATTCCCTACTGAATACCGATAAATTTTTTTACAATGATTCAGACAGTTGGAAACCGCGATGATTCAAATCCTAATTGCGTATGTACCTGTCATCAAATCTGTTGCCCTTTTCACATGTGGGACAAATTCTCTGATTCTGCTGTAGTAATTTGACATATCTGGTGTAATTGGGCTTTGATTGGTTGTTCTGATGTTGATTTAATTTGAAATATTTTGGACTTACTGAATGCAAAAGACCTAAAAATCTGTACTTTGAACTAAAATTCATGATGAATGAGCCTCCTCCAGAATCCATTTCTGGTGATGAAATTTGTCCTGTATGTGGAAAGTCCAAAAATGGTCATGATCCAAAGCAGGTGCTAAAGTGCTCAAAGCAACTGGTGGAACAGGGATTGATGAGATATTGCGGTCTTTGCGGTTTAACAAAACCTTCTGAAGGAATTCATGACAGATGCAGTAAATGCGGTGAAAAATATGCATTTTTAAATGATTGAACTAATCAAACCCCTGCTTTTCTATAATTCATATCATTTAAAATGCGATGTATCGTTGGCAAGATGAATTTGTTTGTTTATACTCCATCATTGTGAACCGATGTTGAAATTACTTTGAATTGAACTCTTGATAGAACTTATTTGTAATTGTTCAATCTTAACGAGATTAATCATCTGTCTTTGTGTGGTAGAATTAATGGTGGAACTAAGAATTCGTTACGGCTGTACTCCATATAATTGCAAATCTAGTGACAATCCATACGAATGTCCTAATTGCAACTGGATGGAGTGTCAATGCTGGGCAAAAAACATGGGTTTGGAGTGGATGGACTAATCCTATCTCTATTCTTTCTTTGATGTAATCTAGCGTGATTGCTCTTGCATTTGTGTATGGGTTCTGAACACAAAATGCAGGGATTCTGTAAACATCATTCTAGTTTTAATTGTCATGTGAAATAAAAATTGAAGACTAGCAATCTCTTCCACATCCGCATTGTCTGCTTGTAAACAATTTTCTGAATGTATCTGACTTTGACTGGTGAATTCTTGGCTTTGTTTTCCCCACAATACTGAATAGTCTTATTCCAGTCTCAGAGCTAGTTCCCTTTAGTGCCCATGTTCCGTTTCTCATGAGATATGGCTGCGGGTTTTTCATTGACACTTTTTTCCGTGCTTTGATGTCATATGCTTGAATTTCTGACATGGCATGTATCCCTTGGAAAGTATTACAAATTCAAAGTTAATTTTTTTACATCTGATTGATTCAAAAGTTTAATGTTTTATATTCAAGAAATTTAACGTGATTCAAATCTTATCCGTGTGAAAAAATTAAAGAAGAAATGAAAGTCAAAAAGTTTCTAAATAATATTTGACTGATGACATGTGATTCATGATGAAAAACTGAAACACGAACTAGTCAATTCTTACGGTCAACTTTGATTCTCTGACTTTATTTCCTATGCTTTTTGCAATTCCCCACACGCCGTCTACGGTCAGGGATAACTCTTTAGATTTTCTTGATTTTGTATTTGATTTATTCATGATTGTATTATGTGATTTTTGGTTAAGAGTAGTGCGTAGGACTTATCAATCGTCCATGATTTACTGATTAACAAACATAATATCCACAATCTTTTACATTATTTCTACTGGCTAGAATGGGAAATATGCTGAATACCTACAGACTGTTTTTACAAAACCTTTGGTCTTGTATTTTTAGTCTTTTTGACGCCAGTAAATTTGTATTTCAATTAAGGTAAAAACATTTTTGGAAATTTTTAGAAAATGAAATCTATTTGAGATATAAAATCTACTATGTTTCATGAATGTGCAGTTGAATAATTATTTACTTCAAACATTCACGTAATACAAATCTGTTAATCATATGCTAAATGGAAACAATGTGATTTTGAAAAATATGGACTATGGGGATAATTATAATCTGGCACGTGTACTTTACTTGGATGCTGTATTTGCTGAAATATCCTCAAAAGTAAAAATTTATTCGTATTCTGGTAAATCTATGAGCGACATCCTGAGTTATTGTAAAATTTGTAATGGGCGAATTTAAGGATTAAGTCGTTCTTGTACATGCGATCTGAAAAATCTCCTTTGCTATGATCCTGGGTATGTGGATTGTCATTTTAGATTACATGATGTAAAAATCATGATCTTTTTTAACACAAAATTTGATACTGCCCTATCCACTTTTAATTATGATGTGCTAAATTATTGTCCTGTTTTTATGGCAATCTGAAACCGTGCTCTGCCAAAGCATGTCTTTCGAGGATTTCTATCGTATCATATTCTTCGAATTGACGAAGGGTTCCGCAGTATGGACATTTGAGTTTTTTCTTATTTGAAAACATGGCGCTGATATTAATCCTATTTTATTACATAATAATATCGCGCAGCATTGCTTCCTCCTCATTACTCGTAACTAAAATAATGCTCCTAGTCCAGTAACTATTATTACTGATTTGATAATTTTGCCTACGATCATAAACAAAACAAATTTCTTAAATTCAAATCTTTTCACTCCTGCTGAAATCAAAATCAAATCGCCTATTACTGGAATCCATGAGGAAAAAAATATTGCACTCCATCCGAACTTGTCTAATATTTTGTGGCTCTTGTTCTGATCCTTCAAATCTTTTTGATTTTTTTTATTCTTGAATTTTACAAATAATTTATTTCCACCGAAACCTACAAAATAATTTATGAATCCTCCTATCGATGAACCTGCAATTAACACGATGGCAATAATAAATTGATTTTCTCCACCTACCAATAGTGCAGATGTTAAAATTTCGGTTGGTAACGGAATCGCTGTTGCAGATAGCAATGAATTAAGGAATAAACCCAATACTCCATATTCTTGAAACACGGTGTTGCTTAGAACATCTTGCATCTGTTGATAATAATCTTCAATCATGGTAACTCCTTTGACAAATAATTACATGTTGTATACTTCCTTGTTCTCATAGTTACTTTGTGATGATGATGATGAGTAATGAACTTACTAGTACATTTCCTTATGCTTCTCTTTTCTGTTATCCTGTCTAGATGACTGGTTTTGTGTGCCTGATGTCTTTTTTTATGTATAATTTTCAAATTTACCTGCCTCTCTTTTCGAGATTATTTCTTGTATGTATCACCAGTACCTATCTTCTTTGGATTACTTATTGTAGGTAGAGGCTTGAATAAAATTTATTATGATTATTGAGGTGTATTCGTTGAGTCATAAACATGAATGACGATTCAGAATTACTAAAAAAATAATTGGAAGTAAATCAAGTAAAACTTCGAAAACTCGTGGAACACAAAAAATCTGTCGAATCACAGATAAAAAATCTCTCTGAGGATAAAGATCATGAATTTCTTTTAGAAATAATGAAGCGATTAGATCATAATCTGCAAATCTAGTATAAACAGCATGATGGGATCATCAAAGCCATTAACTCTAAAATTACTTTTTAAATGCATTTCATTATGAATGCAGAAATAGGTAAATACCAACTTTGGTACACAGAATCTGTGAGTTTACCCTCGAGCACATTCTCAAAAAAAGAACTGATAATCATTGTTGCAGTATCTGTAGTTGCATCATCAGTTTTGTACATTTCATATGTAACTGGAAGATAGTTTTTACGTCTTTTTTTTATGTAGTGTTGAATGCGTGTGCACTTTACATGTTTCTTCACTGTCATTCCATTGTTTTTCTCCATGTTGCAATTGAAATTATATTGCAATCAACACGTTGAATTTTGTTTATTTTTTAAATAATAATTTGTGGTAAACACATTAGATAATTGCTTGTGTTGAAATTTGTTTTGATGTTATCTCCATTAGTATCTAATTCTGAATTCTTTGTTTGTACAAAATGTGAATTATTCATCATGTGTTGTATTTTTAAAATAATCTTTCTGTAATCTTTTACGTGGCAATGATCTGCATATTCGTGAATTTATTTGATTTTGAAACAGCAGTTGATTTAAGAACTCCACTTTTGTATGTACTGTATATTGGTTCATTATTATGTTAATAAAATCAAGCACATATCTGACAAACCATCTACGTGTATAGATTGCGGCAAGTCAGATCTTAAGTCTGATGCAGTTTTAGCAACTACTGGGCCATCTCAAAAAAATGCAGATTATGTTCCGTCTATTCTTTGTTTGCATTGTGAAACCCTGATGATTATCACTTCCAAACCTGGTGCTGTGATTGGAATCAATCATTCGGCTGGAAATCAGGCCACCATACGTAACGGTTAATGCCAAAAACCCCTTCTGAATGTGTTTTTCACCCTATCCTTTCTCTTGTTTACAAGTCATGGTAAGTAACGGGTCATGAAAGGGAATTTTTATATCAAAATACTATGTACGAACCAATTGCCTCTTTCTTGAATGATACGTTTGGATATTTTGACTTTTCAATGAGATACCTGTATGACTTGTAAAATTTATTGGCAATTGGGTGTCTTTGTTTTATTCTAATTGACAATTAATTTCATCATTGCTAATTATTACCTACTTTTTCATTTGATATGAAAATGGCTACAGCTAAAAAATCAACAGCAAAAAGGAAAAAAGCTGCAATCAAAAAACCCACAGTGAAGAAGACTGCGACAAAGAAAACCGTTGCAAAGAAGACTGCGACAAAGAAAACCGTTGCAAAGAAGAAACCATTATCCAAGTCTGAAGCTGCGAAGAAAGGTTGGGTAACAAGAAGAAGAAATTCTAAGTAAGATAATTCAGATAATCAAAATTTTCTGGATATTTTTTTTAATTGTGGCCTGATGGCATGCTGTTTCATATTTTGCAGAAATCCGTTTGCTGGATAACCTTGATTCTAATTTTGAATGCCTCAATCTTACATGTTACGATCAAATCAATTAAATTACAAAAAACCCTGAAAGTTTTTAGTTATCATGGATACTGATGAAGCGATCAACACCAGACGTGCGATAAAAAAGTTTGACAGCTCGCACAAAATGACTCCTCAACAAGTTGATTCTTTGATGGAACTTACTATTCGTTCTCCTACTAGCTACAATCAACAAAATTGGAGATTTGTTACTGTAACTGATCAATTTGTTAAAGAACAAATCAGCAAGGCCGCTCGTGGGCAATCTCAACCTTCTGACGGCTCATTGGTGATAGTCTTGTGCGGAAACATGAATGCATGGAAAGAAGATCCTTTCAGGTATTGGAAAAACTCTACTTTGGAAAAGCAGGAACATGTTAAAAATGCGATGCATGCAAAGTATGCTGACAGTCCTCAAAATCGGCGTGATGAGGCAATCCGTTCGTGCGGATTTGCAGGACAAACACTGATGCTTGCTGCAAGACATATGGGTCTTGACTCTTGTCCTATGGTTGGTTTTGAATATGACGAGCTGGCAAAAATAATTAATTTACCTGAAGATCATTTGATTGTTTTAATGATTGTTGTTGGAAAAGCAGCCGAGCCTGCAAACCCTAGGAGCGGGCAACTCTCTGTTGATGAAGTGGTTTTTGAAAACAAGTTTTAAACTCAAATACTTTGCATGCCTGTAATAGTTGTTGGATTATGAAAAATTTTGCTCGCAAATTTTAGAAATAGATTCTAAAGTCCGATTTGCTACCGTGTATGATGAATGGGCAGTACGTGTAAGTGGTGGGATGAGAACTGGTTTGAAAAATCTACTTTCAGAACACGCAGAAAATGAGCTTGTTAACCTATCCATACTTGATTGGAAGGCACGCAAAGACATGTCAAAATGGCTTGGAAAAACCAAATACACTTTGGGTGAATATGACAAGGTCAAGCGTTTTTCGTTTTATTTGGGTGATGATCATCTGCTTCTTGTAAGCACCGAAAATGACTGTGATACAGGTATGATTGTAGATGAAGTGATCAAATTGTATTATTCAAATTAGTATTGAGTATCTTTGCTTGGATTGGCAAAAACTTGACTTGAATCTTTTTATGAGTAAAGGTTGGATTATAATCGTGGAGTTAAAATCCGAAAAATCAATTAAAGAATATTTGAAAACTTTGCCTGATGATACTATAATCAAATACTATCTTGACGTGGAGTATAGCCCTTTTCCAATATTACTCATTGAAGAATATACGCGAAGATTCAAACGAAAAACTAAAGATGAAATTATTAAGGATCTTAAACTTCAAACCCATCTGGCTCAGAAGAAGACTAAAGAATTGGGTGCAATGGCAAAAAAACACAAGTTGGTTGATGATGTGACAAGACAGAAGTCTGAAGAAATGATTAATCATGCAAAGAAAAAAGGATACAAAATAAGTGAAAAAATAGCATTAAAGGGAAGCATTTTAGGATCTCGATTAAAGAAGAAAACAAAGTCTGGAATTAAATCTGGAATCAAAGCTGGGAAAAATCTAAAGACTTCTTCGTATCACGACCTAGATTTGTTGAAAAAACTTGCTGAATTACAAAAAGCTGGAATTATAACCAACAAAGAATTCCAGGAAAAAAAGAAAAAAATTCTTTCAGAGATTTAGGCTCGTTTTCTAAGTTTTTTTAAATCTGTACTGTTCTATGATGATCAGTATCGATTTGTGATGATGCAAATTTTTGGCTTCTCTAACTCATTTAGATTAATACAAATTCGTTCAATCTGAGACGTCTAGTTATGGTGTAGATATTTCTGACTGGGAAATTTCATGGGACTAGTTATTTAGAATCTGTTCTGAACCGTTTTTTGAACAACTTTTTGTGAAGATCTTAAATATTATGATTTCTTCATCAAATAATGAGCCGTCAGGATTTTGATTCATCTTCTTCCATTTTGGTTCAAGATATTATGACCCGGGCATTAATCACTGTGAATCTCTCTACCACTGCACTTCAAATTGCTAAAATGATGCAGCACGGTGGGATTGGGGCAATACTTGTTCAAGACAGTGATCATCCTGTTGGAATTGTGACTGATAGGGATTTTGCAACAAAAATCACTGCAAATAACATGTCCTTTGACACTACAGCTGAAAAAATTATGTCATCTCCTCTTATCACGATAAATCATAATGAGCCAATATCTGCAGCGGCGAAAAGAATGACTAGTAAAAAAATCAGAAAGCTTGCGGTAACAGAGAACGGTAAAATTATAGGAATAATCACATCGACTGATTTGGTCACTCATCTTACAAAGTAATTAGAAAGTCTTTGTCTTTCGAAGAAATATTGTCACTGATATCATATAGAATCCAGTTGCGATGACCTCTGAAATCAGTGATGCCAGATACGGTTCTGTTCCACTTTCAAGAAAATAATACAGTGATGGCCATCTTATTGCAAGATAGATTATTTCTCCTATTCCAAATGATGAAATCAACGCTAGCAATTCCTTTTTCATCATGTTTGATTTCATCGACTTGTAGCGATCTTTATTATCAAAATAAAACAATGTTGAAAAAATTCCAAAGTAAATGACGTATCCGATAACAATTGTGATTGTGGTGTTGAGATAGTTTTCATGCTCTCCAAGTAATTGGGCCGCAACTGCAGAAATTGATGCTGAAATGACAAAACAAATGAGAAAGTTTCTATTGATTTGCAATAACTGAGGATTTAGCTTCATGATCTTCCTGCTTGAAAACTAATATTCTATATCTCATGATAAACCAAACTGTGAAAAAGAGATGTCATTGGGCCAAAGATGAACCTAACCTAACATATCATGATTTTGAATGGGGACGTCCGCAACATGATGATCAAAAATTGTTTGAGTTTCTAATTTTGGAGGGTGCCCAAGCTGGATTGTCTTGGGTGACTATTCTAAAACGTAGGGATGGGTATAGGGAAGCTTTTTCTGGATTTGATGCAAAAAAGGTTTCAAAATATTCTCAAAAACATGTAGAAAAACTTCTCTTGGACGAGTCAATTATACGAAATAATCTCAAGATCCATTCCGCTATTTCAAATGCAAAGAATTTCATTAAAATTCAAAAAGAATTTGGTTCATTTGATTTGTATCTGTGGGGATTTGTAAATTATAAGCCGATTAAAAATAAGTTCAAAAAATCATCTGATTTGCCTGTGTCTACTGCCATTTCAGAAAAATTAAGCAATGATCTTAAAAAACGCGGGTTCAGTTTTGTAGGGCCTACAATCTGCTATGCGTTTATGCAGGCTACTGGCATGGTCTGTGATCATACATCTGAGTGTTTTTTATATCAAAAATAATTTTTAAAGGGGTCTGATTTCTTTGAATCATGTCTGAGGGAAAGTTTGCTACTTCTGTGTCTTGTATAGATGGAAGAATACAGTTCCCTTTGGCAGGATGGATCAAAGAAACATACTCCGTTGATTTCGTTGATGTGATTTCAGAACCAGGTGTTGATAAAAAGATCGTAGAAAACCTGGATCTTGAATCGATCAAACACAAAGTTGGAATTTCTATAAGCGCCCACAAGTCTAAGCTGATTGTAGTTTCAGGCCATCATGATTGCGCAGGAAATCCGGTATCTGATGATGTTCATATTTCCCAAATCAAAAAAGGGGTCGAAGTAATTTCTTCATGGGATCTGGATGCCAAAGTCGTCGGTGTATGGGTGGATGCTTCTTGGAATATTAATTCTATTTAAAAAATGGGCATAACGTTATCTCGATTATCTAAAACTGCCGGGCCTGGAATTTTATTTGCATGTACTGCGATAGGGGTGTCACATCTGGTGCAGTCAACTCGTGCAGGTGCTGATTATGGTATGCTGATCTTGGGATTTGTGGTATTGGTGACATTGTTGAAATATCCTTTTTTTGAATATGGTTCACGATATGCAAATTCTACACAGACTAGTATTATAGACGGTTACAGAAAACTTGGCAAGCCTGCTTTGTGGCTGTATTTACTACTCACTATTACGTCTATGTTTTTTGTAACTGGTGCTGTTGGGGTTGTAACTGCGGGGTTTTTTGAAAATCTTTTTGGAATCGATTTTCTTGGCGTGTGGACTGTGGTTATTTTGTTTGCAGTTTGCGTTGGAATATTGGCAGTTGGAAAATATGGTGTCCTTGATAGTTTAGTTAAAATTATTGCCGTCGTTTTACTGGTTTCTACAACATCTGCATTTTTACTTACGCTGTATAACGGTCCCATACATTCGGTATCTGGATTTGAACCAAAAGATCTCTGGGATGTATCTGGAATCTTCTTCTTGATTGCATTGATGGGATGGATGCCTACCGCCATTGATCTTTCAAGCTGGAATAGTTTGTGGACGTTGGAAAGAATGAAGCAAACAAACTACAGGCCAAAACTCCATGAAACTTTGCTTGAGTTTCGCCTGTCTTATCTTATTACTGGTGTTCTTGCTGTGATGTTTGTAACCCTTGGCTCTTTCATTTTTTATGGGTCTGGTGAGGAATTACCAAATGACAATTCTTTGTTTGCACATGAAATCGTAACACTATACACCAAGACCATTGGGAACTGGAGCTATATCATAATCTCTGCTTCGGCATTTACTGTTATGTTCGGGACGATCATTGCCGTCTTTGATGGATATTCGAGGTCATTGCAAAGAACTGTGGAATTAACTTTTGCCTCTAGGGAGAAGAGAATACACAAAAAATCCCGCATATTTTATGTCGTTTTTCTGCTTATTATTTCCAGCGGTTCTCTTTTAGTAATATTGCAATTTGGAGATAGTCTAAGAGACTTGGTTGATTTTGCAACTGTTTTGTCCTTTGTAATTGCGCCTGTGATTGCAATATTCAATTTTAGATTGGTTACTGGTAGATTCTTAGACAAAAAACATCAACCGTCCATTCTGTTAAGACTGTTGAGTTTTGCGGGAATTATATTTCTGAGTGGTTTTGCATTGTTCTTTTTATTCATTAAGTTTTATTCATGATCCTTTAAATTTGCGAAATTTTTACTAGTTTTATGAAAATTTCCCCTAAAATGAAAAAAGCCCTTGATGATCAGGTTATTCTTGAAGCATCAGCATCAAACAGCTATCTTGCTATGGCCTCCTGGTGTGAAGTTACCGGATATCGGGGTTCTGCCAACTATTTCTACATGCAGTCTGAAGAGGAGAGAACTCACATGTTAAAAATTATACATTATCTGAATAATTTGGGCACTCTTGCATCAGTTCCTGCAACCAAGACACCTACAAATTCGTACAAATCACTTGAAGATCTGATTAAATCTGCATTGAAAAATGAACAAACAGTAACTAAGGCTATCCATGTTATGGTTGAGATTGCGCAAAAAGAAAAAGATCATTCAACGTATGTATTTCTAGAATGGTTTGTAAATGAACAAGTTCAAGAGGAAACAAAGTTTGAAACTCTCTTGCAAAAATTTGATCTTATAGGCAGGGACAAACTAGCAATTAATGAGATTGATAAAATGCTTGCAGCAGATGCGGCAGCCCCTGCTGATGCTGCTGCCTAGAAATGTTTCTTTAAAAAATAATTAATACCTCCTCATTTCCAGTCCTTGTGTGACAATTACTGTAACTAGAAAGCCGGGTGGAATCACTCAGTTGTTTAATACTGAAACTGGGAGAGTTACCTATAAGTGCAAGGCAGAATCTGCATATATGCAGATTGAAGCCTTTGGGGGAATAGTGCAGTTTAATCAAAAGGGTGCAATTGCCACTGTAACCGGGCATATAACGTCCCTGGAATCCTGCGATGTGATTAAGAAAGGCCATTCCAAGTATAAAGAGGCGTTATCTGCTATTATTTTGGCACACAAAGAATTTGCACAAAACGTATCAAATTCATCCCAGAATGAAATTAAAGAATTAGAAAATAAATTATCTGGACTCTAGTTCTCAAATTTTGTACATTTACATCCTCTAACCATACACTTCCCATTTCCGTCTGTGTGTATGGAATTGTCATGATAACATCCTATGTCTTTATTCTTGCACTGCATGAAGGATCCTGAAATTCAAATTAGACTTTTTTGATTTAGCCATAAATCATGCAGTGCTCGCATTCGCAAACTTCTTGCTCTTTTGATTTCTTCATGCATTTTTTGTGCTGTCCTGCCTGACATTGAACACAAATTTCCTCCATGTTCTCTACACTTGTATATTTTTTTGATTGATCAAAACCAAATCCTCCATCCTGCGGTCCCACCATGAATTGTTTAGTACTGATGTTCTATTTTTACTTCTCTAATTGATCGCAGATCTAATTGCATCCTGCAGTGCTTTTTTGTGAGTTTCTATAATGCCTCTTATCTCAAATGTATCCACATATCCGCCAGCTGATGCACGCGTTGCCTTGAGCAAATAATGTAATGATCCCTCTTCGATTTTTCCCACATAGTATCCGTAGAGAAAATCCGCCTCATCTTCACACTTCCAAATCTGTTTGATTGCTGGAAATGTCTGTTTGATCTCTGTTGGTATTTCCTGTATTCTTCTTTGAATGTATTGATCAAGTGATTTTCTTATTGTGGAATCCTGTAGCAACCTAAACTTGGTTTGAAAGTTCTTACTTTTTAGTCCTTTTTTCTCTGTCTGCTTTTTTGCTTCCTGGCTTGTCCCACATGTGCATGGTTCCTCTAATCATGAAAGAACCTACGATTATAGCTACCAGTCCTCCGACTATGAATAGAAAGAATTTCCCGATGTCCTTGATACTTGCCACTATTCCTGATAGTTGTTTGTCTAATTATAGATGTCTGAAGGTATTGATTAGATTCAATAGTGAGTTTGAACTGCTCTCCTCATATGTCTAAACCTAAACAGGTTGCTGCATGGATTGCCATTGCTGCAAGCGTAGTTGGATTTTTCTTCTTTTCCATAGAGATGGCCGAAATTATGCGATAACTATGAACATCAGAATGCTGTCTATTCATTTGATGTTCTCATGATTACTCCTGAAATTAAGGACTTTTTGAATTCCCAAAAACTTGGTTATGTTGCAACCGTTTCTTCAGATGGCAAACCAAATATTTCTCCAAAAGGGACAATCATAGGTTGGACGTTTGACACCTTGGCGTTTGCCGATATTCGTTCACCTGACACACTGAATAATCTGCATGTTTGCCCTGATGTAGAAATTAATGTCGTTGATCCTATTCTACGAAAGGGTTACTTGTTTCAAGGAACTGCTAGAATAATTGAGAGTGGAAACATGTATGATGATATTTTGAATTATTATAGAACTAGTGGGGTCAAAAGCCCTGTTAACTCCATTGTGTTGGTAAGTGTTTCGTCTGTGTCTGAGGTGATTTCTCCTTTGTACGACCTTGGTATGACCCAGCAGGAAATTAAATCAAAATGGCAAAAGCATTTCGCAGCTTTATGACTCGTCGATTGATTTTGTAGCTGTTTTCAATTTTTCTAAATCTTTTTTTGTCTCTTCATGGGCTTCTCTTTCTTTTTCCAGTAGTGATTGAACAGTTTCTAATTCTTTTAATGTCATGTTGAGTTTTGATTTTAACGAACCTACTACTGCGCTTGCAGCTTCAATTATTCCTGCAGAACTTTTTTTATCCTCGTTTTCACCTGTGATGAATTCTTTCTCAGATGGAGTCAGAATACTTGTATCTTCAAAGTGATCTCTCTTCTCCAATTCTTCTTTTGCGTTGTACAATCTGGAGTTTGCTTCATCTAGTTCTTTCTTTGACTCGATTTGTTGTTTTCTTATGCTGTGTAGTTCGGTTTGACCTTGCTCTATTTGTTTTTTAAGCTCGTCCTGTTCAGTTTTAAGCTCGTCCTGTTCTTTGACTAGTTCGTCTAAATCTTGTTTTATCTTTGAATGACTCTCTTTATTTTTATTGAATTCTTCTATTGATTTTGAATTATTTATCGACTCTGCTTTCTTACTTCTCTCTACTGTTTCTTTATATTCTCGTTGAACGACATCCAGTTCCATCTTTTTTTGATTATATTCTTTTTTTACTGACATGATGTTGCTGACTGTTGCATCATACTCTTTTTTCACTTCTTCAATTTTTTGCTTAATCTCATCTAGTTCTTTATGCTTCTCTCTAAATTCACTTTGAAGTTTTTCTACTTCTCCTTCTAACTCTTCTTTTAGTATTACTATTTCGTCTCTATCGTGTATTGCGGCTTCATCTTTTTCAGGTATCTCTTCTTCTGTTTTTTTTCTACCAAAAAATCCCATATCTCTCTCTTTTTTCCTAAAAAATGAACCTTTCTTTACCCTTTTCTTGTTCGTCCTTTGAAAAATTTCAGATAAAACCCAATGCTTCCTATGATGATTCCTCCCATCAGTGACATGGTGCCTAGATCTCTCATGTCTTGATAGATGTTTGGCGCAAGAAACAACAATAGGGCTCCTAAAATTATTAGCGCAAATCCGCCGTTATTTTTTGAACTATTGTGTTCCCCGTGAACCATGACTATGCATACTCTGAAAGCGTTTTTGCTACTTGTTTTCTTCCAATATCTGAAATGAACGGTCCTATTTTGGGTCCTCTTGACGTGCCGAGTATGATCTGATATAGTAACTTGAAGAAATCTTTTGGCTGTATGTCATTTGATTTTGCAATTTGATATATTGTGTTTTGAATATCTTCGGGAGTCTTTTCTGCATCCAGTGTCTCTCTGAGGATTTTTAGTGCTTTTTTCGTAGTATCGTCTATTGTCACTTGGGATTTTTCTTGCTGAACAAACTCATTTGAAAAATTACCTGCCATCTCAATGAGTCTTTCTATTTCAGGTTCTGCTTCCTTTATTGCCCCGTAATCCAGCAGTTTTTTCATCACTCTGTCCGCCCTGTCTTCTTTGAATATTTTTGCTAACTCTACTACGAGTCTATAGTTAACATGCGTACTTGATTGTTTTGGGGGGTTGAGGAGATTCACGTATTCATAAAGTCCTCTAGATTTTATCAGTTTTGCCTGATTGTCTACTTTGATTCGTCCAAAATAGATGTCTTCTAACTCGTTGTATTCATTCATCAATGCTGGAATATCTTCAAATCCAAGCTCTCTTGCACCTGTAATTCTCTTGTACAATAATAACAAAATTGATTTTGGACTGCCAAACTCTAGCCATTTTTGTGCAGTTATCACATTTCCTAGCGACTTTGAAATCTTCTTTCCTCCTTTATCTAGGAACATCTCATACTTTACGTGATGAGGATGCGGGAATTCTAAAATTTCATCTGATACCCAGTCGTTTACTTTGACTGAATCCATGATGTCCTTTCCATACGCTTCAAATCTAATGTCAAATGCTGTCCATCTGGCTGCAAATTCCACTTTCCAGGCCAATTTCCCAAGATCCTTCGTAATGTCAGCCTCTCCGACATGACCACATCCCTTGATGATTTTTGAACTGATCTCTGTATCGTGGCACGTATACTTTACTTTCCTTTCATCTGAAATGTATTCGGTGGCTTCTGCAGTGTAAAGTCTATTGCAGTTTGCACATACTGGAAAATATGGCAGGTATTTTTGATATTTTTCTTGTCCAACAAGTTCCGATATTTTCTCTCCGATCTTGACGCTGTTTTGTAACACCTTGTGGATTTGCTCTTTTAACAATCCTTGCTTGTAAGTATCAACTGCTCTTCTGAATTCATATTTTATTCCAACCTTGTCTAATCCGTCTAGAAGAATACTGCTCATATGCATACCGTATGAGTCATGACATCCGTAAGGATCGGGAATCAAAGATACTGGTTTGGCAATGTGCTCTTCTAGAGAATCCGGTAATCCCTCTGGAATTTTTCTCAATCCATCCAGGTCATCAGAATATGCAATTAGCTCAGATTTGTATCCTAAATTTTCTAATGCTAATTTAACGCCGTATGCTCTTACTGCGTCTCCCAAACTTCCGATGTGTGGAATTCCAGATGCACCCAGACCGCTTTCCACTCTTAAAATATTTGTACTCCGTCCAAGTGTTTTTTCACGTTCAAGCAGCTCCGAAGCTAGCTTATCTATCCAAGTTCCCTTTCCGATAACTTCCTTCTCTGACATCTCTCTTAACTATCTCAATGCTTTGGACATGTATGGCCCATATAACGAATACCCTAATTTTTGATAATATTCTCTTGTGCCGATTGCACTGATAACTATGATCTTCTTTGCATCAAATTCCTCTCTTGATATCTTTTCAGCTTCTTGCATCAAACTCTTTCCTAATCCTGCATGCTGTATTTGATCATCTTCCTTTTCTCCCAGTTTCAGAGATTTTCCATACACGTGAATTTCCCTTACGATGCATGTGTCTTGATCTATCTCATCTCTGTGTGCGTCCACGCTGGGCTTTCTTAGTCTTAAAAATCCATAAATGGATTCATTTTCATCCTCGTATGACAAGAATACTTCTTTTCCTCCTGATGAGTCATAGTTGATTCTATTTAGTTTTACATTTCCCCCATCTGATTTTTTGTTTGAGAGGCCCGCTTCCCTGCATCTGATACATTTGCATGATAATCCTTGTCTGGCAAGGTTTTGATGTACAATCTGTCTTAAATTGCCTGATTTTGGACCTGCAATTATTTCCTTTGAAGATATTTCTCTTTGCACCCTCATAATTCTGACCCATTTTGGAACACTCTTTTTGGCTTCAGTCAACACATTGATCATGTCGTCATCAGAATACGGTGTGTACTTTCCTTGTTTGTATTCTTCATACAGCGGTGTGTTCTCTATAACCAGTGATGGATAAATCTTCAACATGTCTGGACGTAATAGTGGATCTGAGAACAACTTTTTAAAATCTGCAATGTCTCCTTCTGGCGTCATTGTTGGCAGGCCTGGCATCATATGTGCGACAATTTTGTATCCTGCATCTTTTGAAATCTGAAATGATTCCAACACATCATTGTAATTGTGACCTCTGTTGATTATTTTGTAAACTTGTTCTTGCAGTGACTGAACTCCGATCTCTACTCTTGTAATTCCATAACTCAGCATTAGATCTACATGCTCTCTCTTGCAATAGTCTGGCTTTGTCTCAATGGTGAATCCTACATTTCTAATTGATGCATGTTCGTTGTTGGACTTTGCTTCTTGCAAATCTTTTGAATTTGTTCCGTTTAATGCGTCATAACATGACTTGATGAAATCTATTTGGTAATCTTTTGGCATGAATAGAAATGTCCCTCCGACAATTACAATTTCCATTTTAGACGGGTCATGTCCAAATGCGATTAACTTTTCAATCTTTGACGTGATTTGTAATTTGGGATCAAACTCATTCTCAATTGCATTTAGTGATGATGGTTCCTTTCCTGTGTAGCTGTTGGGCGAATTAAATTCAATTCCGCCTGGGCAATATGTGCAGCGTCCATGTGGACATGCATATGGTTTTGGCATTAGTGCCACCACTGATACTCCTGATGCTGTTTTAGCTGGTTTTCTCATTAACACTTTTTTTAATTTATCAAAATCATCTTCTTTTGCCATCGATAGGATTTCATAGTTTCTAGGAATCCTTTCAAGTGCATATTTTGTACAAATTTTTATGATCTCTTCTTTTACCTGTTTCTTGCTAGGCTGTTGAATCGTCAAAAGATTTTGAGTGATCTCACCACATGCTTTGGATATGCGAGGATCTAGACTGTTCATGAATACTCGTAATTATTTAGACATAAATTCGTTAAATGATTTTAGAATTATTATTTTTATTCTATTTTTTCATTTGATGTGTCATTACCACCGATCTGCTCTTTTCTGTATTCCATTTTCAACCAAAGGGGAGTGATAATAGTAGTCGCTATTACCATGATTACTATGGTTGAATATACATCCGAAGTGAGAACTCCTGAAGAAATACCAACACCAGCTACAATCAAACCGACTTCTCCTCTTGAAATCATTCCAATCCCAACTCTCATTCCCTGTTTCCTGCTTTTCAAGAATAACATTGCAGGCAATCCACACCCAAATAATTTTGTTACGACTGCAATTACAATTACCACGCCGCTTAACATCAAAATACTAAGATCAACTGCTCTTAGGTCTACTTGTGCACCGATGATTGCAAAGAACAACGGTGCAAAAATCAATCCTATCTTTCCAACATAGTTTTCTATTTTTTCAAATACCTTGGTAGTTGATAATGCCATTCCTACTGCAAATGCCCCTACGATCGGGGATAGTCCTATGGATCCAGCTAGCGCCGCAGCTCCAAAAAATGCTGCCGTTGCAATGCCTTCCACACTTCCTTTTGCCTTCCATAATCTTGGTGTAATGATTTTTGGAATAATTACTACTGCAACGATTAACATTATTGCAAAGAATCCCAATACCTGTAAAATTGTAATCACTACTTCTGTAATGTCGATATTATCTACTCCCCCCTCTGATCCTGCAATTGATGAAACTACTGACAATACTGCTATTGCCAAAATATCATCAATTATGGCAGCCCCTATGATCAGCCTAGCTTCCGGTGTCTTGATTTTACCGAATTCATTTAGAACTTGGATTGAAATTGCAATGCTAGTAGCTGTAAGTGCTGTTGCAATTAACATTGATTGCAAAGCATCAAAGCCAAACATTTGGAACACTGCAAGACCTGCAAAGAATGGAATCACTACCCCTAGTGTTCCTACTGTAAATGATGCCTTTCCGCCTTTCAGGAATTCTTTTGGGGTCATTTCTAATCCTGCCATAAACAAAATCACGATTGCACCCATCTCACCTAGTATCTTAATTTCATCGTTTATCTGAAGCAATTGTTTTCCATCTATCACCAAAAATCCACCCAGTGCAAATGGGCCTACAATCATCCCTGCCAGTAATTCACCTAATACTATTGGGAGTTTTAATCTAAGGAAAAGTTCTGCCATTAATTTAGCTGCAAAAAGAAGGATACCTACACCGATAATTGTTTCAATGAATTGTCCTTCAGCCACCATCGTCTCTCACTAGAATTTAAAAAAATCTGTCATATAAGGTGATATTGTGTTGATTGTCATTTTGTTATTGGCATACTAGGCAATTTTTGTGGAATTTACAAAAACCCCTTTTTTGGAAATGATTTGTCCTATTTCCTGACTTGAAATTTTATGTTTTTTAAATATTGACTTGATTCGGGTTGCTTGATTTTTTGATGCTATTACACAAAATCCGACTCCCATGTTAAACGTCTTGTACATTTCCTCGGATTTCACTCCTTGTTCTTCTATTAATCCCATGATTGGTGGTATTTTTGGCAGTGTGTCTATCTGGAAACCTATTTTTTTGAGTCTTAATAATTTGGTAAATGAACCTCCTGTGATATGAGCCAAACCATTGATCTTACATTTTTGAATGATTTCTAGGACTGGATTTGTATAAATCTGAGTTGGTTTCAATAATGCATCTCCTATTACCCCTACTCCTTTGACTTTGTCTTTAACTGAATATTTTGTTAAAAGTGCTTTTCTTGCAAGTGAATATCCGTTTGAATGCATGCCTGAACTGTTTACTCCGATAATTACATCTTCCGCTTTTATTTTATTTCCAAGTATCATGTCTTTTTTATCCAATAATCCTACCACCATGCCTGCCAAGTCAAATGCAAATCCTTTTCCCTCTATCACGTCTGCCATTATGGCTGTCTCACCTCCTACAATCGGCATAGTGGATTTTTTTGCACCCGTTACCAATCCTTTTACAATTTGCTTGAATATTCTTTGATCATTTTTGTTTGCAGCTATGTAGTCTACAAATGATATCGGCGTTGCACCGATACAAATTATGTCGTTTACATTCATTGCTATACAATCAATTCCTATTGTGTCATATTTTTTCATCATGTTTGCAATCACTACCTTGGTTCCGACTCCGTCTGTATGTGTGGCCAAAAGCTTTCCACCTGGAATTTCCACAATCCCTGCATAGTGTCCGAAACCGTGCTTCATTTTTGCTTTTTTCTGAAGATTATGTGTCGATGCAATTAGTTTGCCTATTTCTCTTTGGCTTTGTTTAATTTTGGAAATGTCAACTCCTGCTTTTTTATATGTTAAAGCCATGACTTGATGCGCATTTGATATGAATAAAAGAATTTGCCTGTCTTTTAGATCACATGTACATTCCAGATATCTCTTCTCTGTGCTCTGAATATTTTTGAGATAGCTCGCTAAATTCAGAATGAATTCTGTCTTGGTCCTTTTTAAGATCCGAGGTATCTATGCTCATGTCATAGAATCTGTTTAATGCCTCAATTAGGGTTGCAGCAGCAGCAGAGTCTGGCGCTTCTTTGTCTGCCTTTGCTAGCAGAGTCAATCCTTGAATCTCTCTTACCAGGCATTCGTTTAGTATGCCTCCTGGAATTCCTGTGATGAATCCTTGGGGGATCATGCTGATGTCTTTGTCTGCCATCGTTCTTATCAGATCTTCTTCTGCTGCACAATAGGCTTTGTCATCGTGTTCCGTACTTGCGACCCCGTCTAAAATCACTATTTCTTTTGATCCTTTTTGTGCTGCCCAATCCAGAATTGATGCAACTAGAGTGTACAGTCCGTCCATTCTCAATGTTATCTCGCAGATTATTGTGCAAACGGTTCCCTCTCTGTTTGCGTAAAATCTGAATGGATGACGTAGTCTCCCTCTCATGAATACCGTTGATGGCGGAAGATATTTTGATCTCATTACGGCTATCTCTTCCATTTCTAATTCTGTGATGATGTGATTAATTGCAACAGGACCTACCAAGCCTGCACCCACAAATCCGGCAAAAATTATCGGACTCTTTAACTCTCTTTGTTTAATTTCAAATACTTCTGCTTCTGGGAATTCTTTTTCCATGATCTATCTTGATTTCTTCCATTTAATTACTATATTTACCATGTTCTTGTTGAATTGGGTTATGTCGTGTGCCGTTTTGTAATGAAAAGATGGAAATTATATCTCAAGTCATTTTTCAATCACTTGCTAGACTATTCTTTGCCAAAGTTTCAATTCCCTTTGTTGATGAAAAGATTCAACATTGTCCGTCCTTTGTCCGTTATCGTATAGATTACGTTTACTCCTACTGCCTCTTTTCTGATAAAGTTGTAGTCCACGCACAGGTGCAAATAATTCAAAAATGATTTCTTCATTCTAATCTTTGATTTTGAATACAGGTTGGAGAATGTCATTGGGGTACCTTTGAGCTGGTATAGTAATTTTAACAGTGAAAGTGTACTGTAGTCTTTCGTTTTTGCCCTTACTGCATCTAGAATTTGTTCATCTCGCTTTATGATGAAATCCTCAAATTGATCTGCCACTTCCAGTGGAACGTATGTTAGTCTTGCTCGCATCATACCGTATAGTACGGTACATTACCTTATTATTCTTTAACTTGAGTGTTGTTGATCTTTTTAGCTGGTTTTTTTACACTTGATTGTATTTTCTAACGTGTTCGTGATTCATTTTCATTCTTGATGTTCACCATTTCTCATAAATAGCCCTTTTTTTGGAGATAATTTGTGAAAAAAATCGAGGCCATAGTCAGGAGAAAAAACTTTCCCCTGATTAAAACAAATTTGAATGTTGTAGGAACGTTCATCATTGATAAGCGAAATTTGGATGACAGCAACGTTTACGATGAGTCAAAAGGTTCTCGTGTGGGCTCTACTGGTTTAAAATCTATACCGTTGGCAAAAATTGAAATGGTTGTTTCAGATATTGATGCGAGAAAAGTGGTTGAAATGATTTCAAAAAATTCTGGATTGTCGTCAAATCATGGTGGAAAAATCTTTGTTTCTGAAATGGATGAAGTAGTTGACATGGATACCCTTGATGCACAGCAAGATCTTGAAACAACTGTAAAAGAAAAATCTGAACCTATTGCGTTACCTAAGCGTAGTCGGTTTGTTCCATTGCAAAAATTTACTTTACATAAATTGCAAGTTTTGTATGAAGAGCATCAAGAAACACTTCGAAGTGATTATAGGATAAAATCATTTAGTGATTTTGTAAACTATTGCATTATGAAATCTGTTCCCACCCTTGAAAAGCAATTGAAAAATCCTACAATTGTTTATGAAAATAATTTTGGCGGTTATTGATTATCAATAATATCCGTTGAACAGGGCCAGTCCTACAAAAGTCATACCTACTGCGGCAAGTATCAATTTTGCAATGAGAATTTTGGATATTTTCATATGACTAATCCGACAATCACTGGTATAACTATGACTCCCACTATCGCAGCTACTTTGAAATAATCTCTGCCGTGAATTGGTTGCATTTTCTCTCTGTGAAATAATTTACTTTTACGTAAATTCATTATGATTCCTAGATTGTTGATTCCCCTTCATTGCCTGATGCAATATCCACTGCACGTAAAATTTGTGAGACAAAAATCTTACCCACTCTTCCTTTCTTTTTGATGATGTTGATCACTTCATCTTCTTTCGTATCTGGAATTATGGCTATGATTTGATATTTATCGTTAAATTGTGGTACAAAAATCTCACTTCCTTTTGATGCGTGAATTTCCGGACCTGGTTTCTTTCCTCTTCCTCTGACTTTGGAAACTGAAAGACCTCCTATGCCTATCTCCTTTAGGCCCTCACTGATTGCCATGACATCGTTTTCTCCAAGTATTATTTCTATTCTAAGCATTTGGTTATTGTACTTACGATTACACAAATATAATTTTTCATTTTGTAGACCAAATGATAATCATTTGTATGTCAAATTCAGACATTGTTATTAATCAAAAGGTTGGGTTTTTCTTCAATGGTGCTTGATTCTGGAGATACAGCATGGATGCTTGTAGCTGGAAGTCTTGTACTGCTTATGATTCCTGCACTTGGCCTGTTTGAATCTGGATTATTGAGGAAAAAGAATGCAGCATCAATTTTCATGCAGATCTTTTTTGGTTTGGCAATGCTAAGTGTTATGTGGTTTATTTTTGGATTTAGTTTGTCCTTTGGTGATTCTACTGATGGGTTAATTGGCGGAATGGATTGGGTCTTCCTGAAAGGAATTCCGTCTGATGCTCCGTTAGAACAGTATGCCCCAACCATCCCTGGTATGCTGTTTGTTAAATTTCAATTAATGTTTGCGGCAATCACTCCGTTATTGCTTACGGGAACAATTGCTGAAAGAATGAAATTCAGTTCGTTTATAATTTTCATTGCTGCATGGTCAATGCTAATCTATTATCCTTTGGTCCACTGGGTTTGGGGTGGCGGTTGGTTGGCAGAACTCGGTGTTGTTGACTTTGCTGGCGGCATTGTAATTCACACTAGTGTGGGTATGGCGGCACTAGCTGCCGCTCTAGTACTTGGCAGAAGAAGAAATTACGGTCCTGCCATAATGATTCCTCACAGTATTCCACTTGCTGTACTTGGTTCCTCTCTGTTGTGGCTCGGTTGGTTTGGATTTAATGCTGGAAGTGCACTTTCTGCTTCTGGCGGTGTTGCAGGAAATACTGTGATTGTCACACACATGGCGTCCTCAATATCTGCTTTAATTTGGGCTGGTCTTTCATGGATAAGGACTGGAAAGCCCTCTGTCGTAGCTACAATTAACGGTGCAATTGCCGGTCTTGCCGGAATTACTCCTGCATCTGGATTCGTAAGCGTTGAGCATGCCTTTGTCATAGGAATAGCCATCGGTGTT
Source organism: Candidatus Nitrosopumilus sp. (assembly GCA_029263475.1). Taxonomy (GTDB): domain Archaea; phylum Thermoproteota; class Nitrososphaeria; order Nitrososphaerales; family Nitrosopumilaceae; genus Nitrosopumilus. The sequence goes on along the minus strand of JAJCXK010000076.1, from coordinate 45,702 downwards.
ATCTCCTACTCTGGAGTGGTACTGTTCAAGGAAAAGCTAAAGATTGATGACGCACTTGATGTAAGTTCCGTACACGGAGTCGCAGGTATAGTTGGTGCATTGGCAATTGGAATATTCGCAAGTACTGCGATTAATCCTGGTGGTGTGGATGGATTGCTTTTTGGCAATCCTGATCAACTGTGGATTCAGGCTGTAGGTGTGGCAGTTGCTGGTGTAATGGGATTCGGTGGAACTTGGGTGATTCTGCAGATGATAAAGCATCTGATTGGAATTCGTGTTTCTGCAGAAGTTGAAGATATCGGTCTGGATATAAGCGAACATGCTGAATCTGCATATTCTGACGAAGAAGAGTTTATGTTGGATATGGATGATTACACTGATGAACTAAAAGATAATGATGAAATCTTGTTCAAGAAGAAATAAGTTTGTGATGTATGATGACAATTAACTACGATGAACTTTCAAATCAAATCCTTGCCTTGGATTCTCAAGTTAGGTTTGCGGGTGTGGCAAACAGTAAGGGTGAGATGGTTGCAGGTGGGCAAAAAGATGATGTTGAAAAGATATTGGTTGGAGATGAGGTCAGCATGTCTATTCATTATGCGTTACAAAAAAGAGACTTGTATACAAATTTGGAATACAAGATTGGTCGTGAAAGATCATCCATAACGGAGTATGATATTGTAACCATGATTAGCATTCCTATAAATTCAAATGAATTGGTTTTGATTAGTACTGAACCTCGTGCAGATTATTTGAAAATAATTGACTATGTGCATTCTATACTTGATTCTAAAAAAACTGTAGAATAAAACCAATTTCTATCTAATTTTTATGTAAACTTGTGCTTAAAGAATTTACTTAGAAAATTTTACTGTTTGAGTTCAATGGGGCTGAAAGATTTATCATGTCATCAAACAAAGTTTTTAATCAATTATGAGGACGTTATACTGGATTGTAATCCTTGGAATTTCCATACCTGTCACTCTCTTTGGAGTTTTCGTACTCATAATTGCAATTAATGTCATCCAGATAAATGAAGATTCAGACAAGTGGATGGTCGAACTTGAACCTCATCTGAATCTCAGTAAAGGCAATCTACTATATCAGATGAGAAATGAGGATATGGGACAACTGCAAATCTATAAAATCCAATACGTAAAGGATTTTTTCAAGAACATTCCTCTAAACTTTAATGTCACTTTCTTAGATGATCCCAGTCTTGACCGTCGATATATTTTCTTCATTGACAAAAATTCTGATTATTCGGATGATGAAATAAAAGAGATGTTGATTGGAGTTGACGGTATAAAGAATGCCAAGTTGTTTTTTGATTGGATTAAGGTGACTGGTGGACCATGACACTTCTCTAAACTTTATCGGCACATCTCATTTCATAATATGTTCACTATCCCACTGGTAAAAGACAAATCTCAAACGTCAATCAGGAGTTAGAAAAGATTTCATTGTGTCCAAATTCCGTTGGTGACACATCAGCCAAGCAATTAAAATTTCAACAACTGTCCGTCTTCTCAGGGACTGTTCAAACCAATGTATATAACACACAGCCGCAAGAACTGGAAGAATCTGATCAATGTACGCACAATGATAAAAGTACTGTATACTGTACGAGTTGTCCGTGGATTGGGATGATGCTCATTGTCCATGTTGTAACCTACTGCTGAATCTTCGTGTAAAGTTGACGGAGTGATTCTATCTGAATTCAATGCCGCTGTAGATGAATCTTTGACGTAACTCCTAGACAATCATTGAATGGGTGGACATGGTGTACTTGCTATTCTAAATCCATGTGATGGCTGGATGGAAGAAACTGCTTCATTAGTAGATTACTGGTGATCTTTCAACTGAAGTAAATGGTTAGATGATTACCGTGATTACAAACAGACAAGACGATCCATATCCATAAAAAATATCAAACTTTCTTTTTTTCTTTTTATTGTATTCTTACACCTTGGTGTGTCATTCTCAATCATAATCTAACACGTGAATCCACGTAAGTTAAATCTGAAAATCAGTTTTTATTCATGACTATACTGCCCAACCTCCTCTCGGTATACAAAAATAAACTATGATTATTCATAACACTAGCTTACAAAACAATATGACTGATATTCAAGTAATTTTATCTGCAGTGAAGCATGACGGGAATCTGATAAATAAGCATCTGTGTGAAATATATGGTGACATGGTTGTAGATAATTGCAACCATGACTTTTCACATAATGGTTCCATTTGTTGTAGGAAATGTGGCAAGGAAAAATCTAATTTTCTATGACAATCGTCTATTTTTTATCAGTTGAATGAATAGTTAATGTCTTCATGGTTTTGATTGATGGTGATCGACAAAACATTTCATCATAATCGAAATTCTTTCAAACCAAAATGATTCAAATCTAAATTACATTTTAATTCATCATTATGGCCTACAATGACAGACACAACCAGTACGGGGAATCAAAGCCGTATGGCAGTACAAGATACGGTAATGGGCAAAAATACTATACAACCTGTGTAGTATCCATAAGATGGGACAGCGTACGATGTCCGTGCTACAATTGCAATCTAAAGTACAGTCCAAGCAATGGCCAACGCAAGCAAGTGGTTCACAGGTTTTAAACAGTCTTCTCAATGACGTAATTGATACTTTAGACTGAGTTTTGATCAACACCTCAAAATGGAATGGGCAAACTAAGTGATGCTCTTCTTGGTAACCTTGTAAAATTAATGTAAATCATCGCCTTTAAACCCCTAATGCCTAAGGCTTCATTATGGAAATTGCAATAAATGCCGTACTTACTGTAGTTGGGCTAGTCCTGCTCTGCTTTGGTGGTAATTGGCTAGTTAGTGGCGGCGTTGCAATTGCCAAAAAATTTCGCATAAGTAACCTTGTGATCGGAATGACCATTGTGGCGTATGGTACTTCTACACCTGAGCTTGCAGCCAGTGTCGCAGCGGCGGGGGAGCACAGTGCGATAATTCTTGGAAATATTGTTGGAAGCAATATTGCAAATGTGGGTATGGTTATTGGGGTTGCTGCTATTCTTGTTCCTCTTGCGGTAAGCAAGTCTGTACTGCGAAAAGAAATCCCTATCATGCTAGGCGTTTCCTTTTTACTGGTTTTGGTATCTGTTGACGGTAAGATTTCTTCATATGATGGAATTTTATTACTTGCGGGTTTGGGAATATTTGGTTATTATACATTCAAAAATGCTGTGAAGCAAAGGGCAGAATACAAAGAAGATGTTCAACAGGGTTCGCGTAACGTCTATGTCAAATCTGCGGGATTGATTGGAATTGGTGTTGTTCTTTTGTATGTTGGTGCCATATTGACAGTTGATAATGCCGTAATTCTGGCACATGAATTTGGCTTGCCAGAAAAGATAATCGGATTGACAGTTATTGCGATTGGTACATCGCTTCCAGAACTAATCACGTCTATCATCGCAATTAGAAAAGGCCATGCTGAAATCGGCATTGGGAATATTATTGGAAGCAACATCTACAATATACTTATGATCATGGGTGTTGGAGCTGCACTAGGTGGTGTTATGATTGGCACTGATGTGTTTGTCGATTATGCAATAATGATCATCTTCAGTTTGTCTTTGTTGATTGCTCTGAAAACCAAAATTATTGGCAGGACAATGGGTATGTGTCTTACAATTGGGTATGTGGCATATCTTGCAGTTACATTTTTCAAGTAGTTTGTGACTATGCTATTTTTTCACAATTGATGAAATCCATTTTTATATCTGTGATGGTTGGGTGCTACGTTTTATCAAATTCTGGCTTGAATTCATAAGTGTCGTGGATTGGATGGAGTGTATTGAAAATGAAATTATATTGAATTCACTGAAATATTTTCAGCCTTTATTGATGGCGTGATTGATGGAAGTGATGCCCACTGAATGACATTTTTCTGATTATTTCCGATCGCTGAAATATTTTTTAGCATTGTTGGCAGGTTGTGAACTATTCTTACGGATCTTCCTGGACCTTTAATCTTCCCATTTTCAATAATTCTGATTCCGCTTCTTGCAGTACATGAAAAGTCTCCTTGAATTGGGTTAACTGCATACGTATACCATAATCTCCCTACCAGCAATCCGTGTTTTGTTTCTTTGATCATTTCTTCCTGAGACTGATCCCCTGAAATGATCATGAGATTGTGTGGTGTTGCTATTGGGATTGGCTCTGCACTTTTTCCAAGTGGTGATCCTGGACGTGAGGCATTACCTGTCGATTGTATTCCTTCCTTGTAACTGTCAAAAAGATTTGAATACGTATTTTTGAAAATACCTCTTTCTATCAAACTTTGCTTCTTGGTTGCAATGCCTTCATCATCTACTGCCTTTGTTCCAATCCCCTCTGAAACGTGTGGGTCATCAACCAAACTGAGTTGCTCTACGGAGATTCCCTCCTCATACTTGTCTGAAAAACAGCTTTTCTTTTCTGAAAATATCTTGAAATTAAAATTGGCAGCAACTACGAATGCTAGCAATTCACCTACTGAATATGGCTCAAAAATTATGGAGTAAGAGTCTGAATTAATTTTCTGCGGATTTATGGATTCTGTGCACATCCTCCTAGCATCGGTTCCGATTTGTTCTGCAGAAAAATTTCCTAACGTTCTTCCGCTTGCATGACCTATTCCTGATACTGGAATCTCCCCAAAGTCTGATTCTGCATTGATTATTCCTGAAATGTATGTTGCTAGATTACTGAAATCCAATCCGCTGGAATTCATTAGTTCGAAATCTTCTGATACTATGTTCAGAGAACCCGTAATCGTATTAATTCTGTCACCTGTGGATGAATTAATCATATTTTGTGCGATATCCATGCTTTTTGAGCCTGAAATCTGATCAAGTCTCTCATCAAATGTTCCATCTACTTTTCTGTTCTCTACTTTGTGGGGTAATCCTTTCCAAAATTTCCTTGATTTCAGATTTGTGAATGTTTTTGCAGCATCATCTATCGTTTTTTCTATTCCATTCTCATTTGTTGTATGCACTGATGCAATTTTCTTGTCTTGAATAAGTCTGATGCCAAAACTCTCATCAAAATTTTGCTTTATTTCGACAATCTCTGAATCTGTAATCCTTATTGTCGTAATTTTTTTTTTGACTTTAACAATGTCACACTCGTCGATTCCAATTTTCTCTGAATGACGAAGTGCCTTTTCTAAGGCTGACAAATTATTGCTTCCTTGGATTTTTATAATTGAATTTGTTTATTTTTATCAATTCCACGTAAGAGCCAAACTGTGAATCTGTAACGTTGTCTAGTTTGTCTTCCACCTCTTCTTTACCGTTAAATCGTTTTAGAATATTGTAATGGGTGTTTCTCTCAGCTGGCACTCTTCCAATTTCCTTTACTCTTCTTCTGATCTCTTTTGGTTTTAGTAATTGGCCGTATTCTGAGCCTGCTGACGTTGAGATACTTTCATTGATCAGAGTCCCGCCAAAATCATTTGCTCCCCACATGAGTAGTAGTTGGGACATCTTTTGTCCCTCTTTTACCCATGACATCTGAATGTTGTTTATGGAATTGTTTAGCATTATTCTTGCAACCGCATGGGTGAGCAGTACGTCATTTCCACTGCCTCCCTGTTTAATTCCTTCGTGCAGTTCATGCTTGTACATGGGTGCTTCTGTATGGATAAAGTTCAAAGGAACAAACTCCGTAAACCCTCCAGTTTCTTTTTGAATGTCTCTTAATTTTGCAATATGCTTGGCTCTGTCTTCAAGTGTTTCAACATGTCCAAACATCATGGTTGAGGTGGTGTTGATTCCAATCTTGTGCGCGCTTTTGATTACTGTCTCCCAGTCCTCTACGCTTATTCTTCCCGGCGATATTTTGTCTCTTAATTCCTGGTCCAGGATTTCTGCTGAGGTTCCTGGCAGCGTATTGACTCCTGCATCTTTCATCCTGTTCAAAAACTCTTGAATTGATATGTTTGAACGGGTTGCCCCGTATAGGATTTCTTCTGGAGAGAATCCGTGAATGTGAATGTCTGGAATTTCTTTTTTGATTTCTCTGCAAATATTTTCATACAAGTCCCCTTCCATATCTGGCGGGAGTCCTGCCTGGATGCAGACTTCGGTTGCCCCTAGATGATGGGCTTCTTTTGCTCTGCGTACGATTTCCTCTGTAGGCAAAAAGTACCCCTCTTCCTCTCTGAAATCTCTACTAAATGCACAAAATCCACATTGCTTGATACAGACATTTGTAAAGTTGATGTTTCTGTTTACCACGTATGTCACTGCATCTCCCACCCTTCTTTTTCTTAATTCATTTGCAACAAGCCCTGTCAGATGAAAATCTATTCCCTTGGCGTTGAGTAATTCAAGTCCGTCATTCGTAGAAATTTCCTTCTCTGACAGTGCATTGTTTAGGATGTCTGAAACTACGGGATCTGCATTCTTAAAAAGTGAATCTACGTTGACTGTCATCTCCAATACTTCTCCTTTACGTATCCTTCCTCATTTTCAATGACTGATATCTTATCTCTTAACTCTTTGCTAATAAATGAAAAGAATTCTGGGTAAATTGGGAATCTGCATTTCAAATCATATCCTGCTTTCTTTGAATTGGCATCTATTTTGTTAATTTCAGGCCATGAAAATTCAGGATTTACAAAATCTGGTGTCAACGGTGATATCCCTCCCCAGTCATTTATCCCTGTCTCCAGGAAACTTTGATATGATCTTGGGGATAGATTTGGAGGAATCTGTATGTTCATCTTTGGCATGATGATTCTGGATAATGCTACAATCAATTTAAAATATTTCTCATCTGCTGATGGCTCGTCTCTCATCATGGTATCTGGTTTTGGTTGGAAGTTTTGCAAGATCACTTCTTGAATGTTTCCGTGCTTGTCATTGAGTTGTTTGATTGCAAATAATGAATCAATTATCTCATTCATCGTTTCTCCAATTCCTACTAGTATGCCTGTAGTCATTGGAATTCCAAGTTTCCCAGAATTTTCTAAAATCTCTAGTCTGGCTTTTGGTCTTTTGCTTGCTGCCAAATGATGGGGCATTCCCTTTTGTGTTAGTCTTTCACTGACATTTTCAAGCATTATTCCCATTGAAACATTGGTTTTCTTTAGTTCCTTCATTTCTTCATAGTTAAGATTTCCTGCATTTGTATGTGGAAATAACCCTGTTTCTAATGCGAGTTCTGAAGAGTGGATAAGATATTCTGCCGTAGTTTTAAACCCGTTTTCTTTTAACCAGTCTCGAGCCTCCTGGTATCTTTGCTCTGGTTGTTCCCCAGTTACAAAGAGTGCTTCAACACATTTGTACTTTTTTGCAAGAACCAACAATTCTGAAATTTGTTTTTTTGACATTAAAGATAGTTTAGCTTCTCCAGGCTCTGATTTGTAAGTGCAATACGAACACGTATCTTTACAAAGGTTGACGATGTTGAAGAATGCTTTTTTAGAAAATGTCACAGAATTTCTTTTGAATTTTTTTCTTAGGATTTGAGCCGCTGAAAATAGTTCATTGGGATTTTTTACAGCATTTTGATAGATTTCATTTATATCGTGGCGAGATACGGGCTTGTTTTCTAAAATACCGTTTAAACACTCCGAGTCTAAGACAAGCTTGTTCAACAGAAGGATTTCTTGTTAGGAAGTATTTATGCTTGTATTGAATTAGTTTCCATTTGGTCTTTCTTGAAGTGTAATTGTGACATTTGTAGTTCTTTCATCCCTGAGAATTTCTAGAATCATCTCATCTCCTACTGTTTTTGCTCTTTGAAGATGAATTAAAATGTCATCAATTTTTCTAACTTCAATCTCATCCACTGCCAAAATAACATCTCCTCCTATCGGATAGCTTACTCCTTCGACTTCGATGGTTTTATCCGTTCCAATTAACCCTGCTTCAAAAGCTGGACTGTCCTCTACCACTGTGATTATCAAAAATCCGACGGCATCCTTTAGGTTTAGGACTTTTGCCATGTCCGGATCTATGTCTCTGCCTGAAATCCCGATCCATGGATGATCGTATTCACCTTTATCAATTAATGTTGGAACGATCTTGGCAACTGTTTGTGATGGTATTGAAAATCCGACCCCCGTAAATTCACCTGTGGCTGATTGTATTGCTGTGTTGATGCCTACTATTTCTCCGCGCATGTTTAGAAGCGGTCCTCCTGAATTTCCTGGGTTTATTGCAGCATCTGTTTGAATCACATCTGGGATTGAATATCTTACCTCTGTATCTGACGGAAGTAGTCTTCCAAGCTGACTAACGATCCCTGAAGTCATGGAGCCTGACAATCCGAACGGATTTCCAATTGCGGTTATCTGCTCTCCTACTTTGAGATTCGACGAATCTCCTATTGGTAGTGGGTGCAGCAGAATCAAGTCCGCATCAACTTTGATAATCCCTATGTCTGTAAACTCATCTGAACCGATAACTTTTGCATTGTATGATCTGCCATCAAGAAATGTTACCACTACTTTCGTTGCATCTTTTATTACATGTGCATTTGTTATGATGTGTCCCATTTTGTCAAAAACAAAGCCTGAACCCACTCCTCCTACAACGTCATCGGTTTCACTTTTTTGTACGTTGATTCTTACGACTCCTGATTCTGACTTTTCAAAAATTTCAATCAATGACAAGTCATTTGAATAAATTGATGATGCTTCTGCAATCGCAACTGTTGCACTATCATCACTTATTGCAATGTCTGGATTCGATGATTCTGGAGGTAATGTAAACAGTGTTGCAACAATGACAATTGCCATCACAGCTCCGACAATGCCTCCTACAAACATATTTGACTTGTCCATGAATTTTTATTCGTAATTTTCAATCTAAAAGGATTACTATAATCCTATTGAACTCTGAGTGTGATCTTTTACAGAATAACTTCTTCCTCTCCATGTCACTGATGATGATTTCTTGGCTTGTAACAGACCGCTTAAGAATCCTAAGACCACCACCAAACTTCCTAATGGGGCAAACAACGCATATGGTAATTTCAACTTTAGTCCTACTTTGACTTCTATTATCGCACCTGTGTAAATCAAAACTGAGGTCATTGCAGATGCAATACAGAGTACCTTTGCAGATGTTGCGTCATTTGGAAAAATTGACAACATTGCAAAAATAGGAAATGGCACAAACAACAAAAACACTATGGCAAAAAAGATTCCTATGGCTATTTTCCCGCTTTGGATGTAAAGTGGGACCATTAACCTCTTCAGAGCATTCCATAACGTGCCTTTGTCTCTGGCCCAAACCGCATTAATCAGGTGTTCTCCTCTGACCATCCTTATCTTGTATCCATTTTCCTTGACTTTTTTCCCCAACGCCCCGTCTTCGATAATTTCGTGCTTTACCCCCTCGTGTGTGCCGACCTCGTGATATGTGGTCTTCTTAATGATAAAGAAACTTCCAAAAAAATACCCTGTCTTTTTTGATGAATCGTTGACATTCAATGCTGAAAATCTTGTATGCAGAAATGTGGAAATCATGGGAAGTGTGATGTTTGTCCAAAAATCAAATGTGAGCATTTTTGGAATTGCAGATAAAGCATCTAAACCAAATGAGTTCAAATGTGCTACCGAAAGCGATATCACATTTTTTGCATGAACCGTATCTGCATCCGTGAATAACAACAATTCTCCTGACACTTTCTTGTATCCTTCCATGCATGCCCAATTTTTTCCCATCCATCCATCCGGCTTTGGTCTTGCTGTGACTGAAATTATGTTTGAGTGTTTTCCTGCATACTTGGAAATTATTTCCCCTGTGCTATCTTCAGACGAATCATTGATCACTATGATTTCATAGTTTTCATAATCCTGTCTGATTAGAGAATCTAAACACTTGCCAATGAATCCCTCTTCGTTTCTAGCTGGAAGAATTATTGATACTTTGGGATTGCTCTTTGATGTATTTTCAAATTTGTCCAGATATGGTGTAAATTTGAATGAATTTATCATTGATTTGATGAGAAATATCCAGGCACCGCAAATTCCAATCAAAATTGCCGTAAGTAAATAATTGAATATGTCTATAGCTAATTCCATGAAATCTATCTCTCGATTTCTTTTTTGATGCTATTCATTGCTTGCTCTGTACCGCTTTTGATATGTTTTTTAATCATTCCTGTAAACATGCTCATTACACCTGTTAGCTTGATATCCCATAATGCGCAAAGTGATGTTTTTCCTTCCTTGGATGTCAGTGTCATTGTTTTTTTGCCATTGAGGATGCCTTTGGTGAACCTGGCCTCAATTTTTTCTTTGGGAAATATCTTGACTTCTTGCAGGCATTTTTGATCTCTAAATGCGATTATGATTTCTCTGTTGACGGTGTTTCCTTCCTTGGAAACATTCTTGACTTCTTTTGTACCCTTCCAAAATTTTGGCTCATTATCTATATCTGATACAATGTCCCAAACTTTATCGACTGTGGCATTGATCTCTATTTCGACTTTAATTTTGGCCATATCCGTGATATTTTTCTTCGCATTAAATATATTAGATTCTAACTTTACTTGAAATAGACTGTGATGGGTAACATGCCTAAAATCCGGAACATTAACTCCAGTTCCAATGGCGTTTGCCATTCTTCCGTCACAGTCACTTAAAATTTAAAATACCCTCGGATCGACGGAATTTATGCCAAAAATTGAAACTTTTGATGCTGTAGGTTTTTGGAAAAACGCATATGCTCATCAGCGAGGTAAGCTATTGAAAAAAGTAAATGTACCTGAAGATCAAATTATTGCACTGGTGAATAAAAAATACATGGAAATTCCAGCTGCCCTTAGGTATGATATAGAAACTAGCGGTATTAGCAAAAAGGAATTGCAGTAACATTCGAAATTCATTTTAAGTGGGGAAATCAATGTCTACCATGTCTACTGTATCTTATGATGATTTTGCAAAGTTAGACATTAGAGTCGCAAAAATTATCAGAACAGATCCAATTGAAGGCAAATCTAGAATAATAAAAGGTCGAATTGATTTGGGAAATGACGATCAACGTGATGTCATAATTGGCGGTGCACAGTATTACCAACCCGAAGATATTGTGGGAAAAACCGTTATCGTAATTGCCAATCTTGAACCGAAAAAAATGGCCGGCGTTGAATCAAATGCAATGTTGTTGGCAGCTGACGTTGACGATAAGCCATTTTGGTTGACGGTAAAAGAGGATGTTCCGTTGGGAAGTCCAATAAAATAATTAAACCATTTTTACAATTTATTGTAAATAGAAATCACTAGATAACATAGATTCAATCATAAATCATCAGTTCTTTTTCTTCCAGCATGGCATGTAGGTTGTTTACAGATCTATACACGTCTGCTTCATGCTTGGCTCCGGTACAAACTATCTTTCCAGATGAGAATAACAAAATCACTGTTTTGGGATCTAGCATTCTGTGAATGAGTCCTGGAAATTGCTCCGGTTCATACATGCTTCTGGGAAGTGTTCTGGCTGTTTGTTCTAGGTGGATTTTTCCGCCTAGGTTAATTGAAGCAACTATATTTTGAATTGTCACGACCGCGTCCTTTTTCACTTTAATTCCATCTTTACGGAGATTCTGCACTACTGTCTTTACAGCTTTCCTTGCCATTTCTTCGGATTTTGAACCTGTACATACCATCTTACCTGATGTAAAAATTAGTGTGGATGTTTTTGGAATCCTCAATCTGAAAACCAATCCTGGAAATTGATCTGGGTGGTACTCTACATCTGGAAATTTTCTGGTGATGTCATCCAGATTCATCTTTTGCATAACGTCGGCCGATGCTACGACATTTTCTACACTTATCATTGGCTTTGTTTGCGGCATGTTTAGATTTTTTATATTTAAACTATAATTAAAAGAATGATAATGTAATTTAAGTAAATGGAGTTCGTTACATGATTATGGAATTTTGTATTGACTTGTTTCTGTCAGGATTAAATTGGAATCCACAAATACAAACCATCTCATGCATCTTGATGTTTTAAAATAGCATGACTCAAATCACATTCGCTGTCCATGGTATGACCATGCGTTGACACTTTGGGTTCAACTGCTCCGTTCCCCCTCACCTGCACTGCTAAAGTCTGTATGACCTCCAACTGCTCCATTACAATCTCCATTAGATCCGCAATCTGCTTTTTCAGATTTTCGTTTTCTGCCTTGAGAATCATGATCTCCTGTTCAGGTATGGCTTCTCCGTTAATGACGAATGTAGAATTGCCTTCATCATCAGTTACCCATTGCCCATCACCTGCCCACGCATCCGGTACAAGTACCTGGTAAATCCCAAGCGCAACAAACGATATTCCCGCAAACAGTATCAGAATGGCCTTTAGGCGTCCGTTGGGTAGCATGATGATCTGATGCCCGTAAAATTATACTAAAGGGTTACTCATTTGCAATTTATTTCTGAGACTGGTATATTGTCTCATTATTGATCTTGGAACGAATGCTTTAATTTGGTTCAGACAGCTGTTGATTCTAGTGAATTTTACAAATTTTGAACAGGTGTTTTCAATGGGTGATGATTCTGATACCCTGATGATGTTGATTTGGATTCTTCCAATAATTCTTTTTGTTTTTTATGGACAACGTATTCAATTATGGGTTACCTCCTCAGAACTTAAAAAAGGAATAAAAAAACTCGATGCCTATAGAATTGAATCTAGAACTGAATTGATTAACTATGTAAAAAATAATTTGAATTCAAAGGATGATCCTGTAAAAAAAATTGATAAGTTTTTGGATTATTTCACTATAATGCCTGTTGACATGGATCCAAATGGAATTGTTGAAAAAGTTCGGCATACGGTCAGATCTAGAGAAGACTATACACGGGCGCATATGTTGTCTCTTTCTCCAGAAATGACCGAACTTGAACTGACAAAGGTTCAGACTCTGCTTGAACTTGCATCATCATTGCAAATGATTCATAAAATAATTAATCATATGTTTCTGACTGCAAAAAAACAAAACAACTATCCTCTAATACTACCTCTGCAAATGATTTTTCCCTTTATAATGGAGCAGGCAGAATCCATGAGGGATGCAATTCCTGCTTTCAAAAAGGGACAACCTGTAGGTGATGGAATTGGCCCGATGGTTGTTGGGAAAATGATGCTAGGTGCTGCAAAAGAAACGATTGCATTTCAAACTGTTTTTGCAAAAACTGACTTTGAAGATAGAACTTTGTTTCTTTTAAAAGCTGAAGGCCCTGGATCTACCGTTGGAAGGCCAGCTGATGCTCTGGAGCATATCGTATCTAATGACAAGCTGGATGCGGTGATTATGGTGGATGCGGCATTAAAGATGGAGGGAGAAGATTCCTCGTCTATTGCTCAGGGCTTTGGCGCAGCTATCGGCGGAATTGGCATTGAAAGGTTTCAAATTGAGGCAATTGCTGTTAGTTCAAATATTCCGATACTCTCGATTGTAGTCAAGCAGTCTGTATATGAGGCAATTACTCTGATGACTAAGGAAATATCTGATAAGGCAGATGATGTTCGCTTGCAAGTTTATGAAATGATTTTAGAAAATACCTCACCTGGACAATCTGTTGCAATCATCGGTGTTGGCAATACTAGTGGGGTTCCTCAGTGATGTTTTCTAAGAAAAAAATTACCATTGCGTATACCGTAGAACAATGCTCAAAATGTAAAACGCTGACAAAACGAAAATTCCATGAAGGCGATGTACTGTTTGCAGGGGTGTCAAAATGCAATTCGTGTGATGGTTTTGTTCACATAGATAAAATCTTTGGAGAATCGTCTGAACTGTAAATTAAAAACTACTCTGTTCTATATTTCACGTTGCAAGATGGACAAAACCATGACGTCCCTTCTCCTTGCTCTTTAAACATCAGGCCATTGCATTTTGGACATGGTGCGATCTCTTCACTCAAATTGTTTTACCTTCTTTCTATGATTACTGAATCCTTGTTGTCACTGTGGCACCATCTTCATTTGGAATAAACGTATGTTCTGCTTGAGCCACTTTTTGCTCGTTAACTTCAATTAGTACTGGATATGCTTGAACTGCTTTTTTCTTTATTAAAAAATTCAGAAGATCCTTGGCCTGCTTTTCTTCCCAATCGTTTACAATCCACCTTAACGCAAAAGGTAACATGTTGAAATTGTTCCAAATGAAGTCCAGCAGTCTGTCTGCTTCCTCGTTCTTTGTTTTCTTTCGTGAGTTTAACGCAAAAATGTTTTTTGTTTGTCCGTTTCTTACAAATCCTCCTCCATCATTGGTCGTTACAAATGGTTCGCATGCGTAAGCTGAATTCTCTGAAAGAGAAAATCCTCCAATTGACCAAATATTGGGAATTGATCTTCCAGCATGAATTGTATATTGATCAAGAGAATGCCCACTGAGATTTGCAATGGGCTTGAAACCTGTTTTCTTTATCGTGGTTTCAATTGTTCGTCCGATATCACTTGCTTTTACCCCTGTCTTAATCATGGACATTGCGTTTGCCAGTGCTTCTTCTGCTGATTGAACCAGCCCGTCAAATTGAGCATCATAGCAAACTGTAACTGCCGTATCTGCAATGTAGCCGTTAATCTGTACTCCGAGATCAATTTTGACCAAGTCTGTATCTTTGATTGTGATTGGATCATTTGGCTCAGCTGTGTAATGGGCTGCAATTTCATTGATACTTGTATTTACTGGAAATGCACATTTTGCCCCTCTCTTCTTGATTTCCCCTTCTACTTCTTCACAAATTTCATAGACTGTCTTTCCTATCCAGTTTTTATCCCTGACCCTTTCTCTGACTTCTGAGGCAATTTTTCCTGCCCTGATGTATTCTTCAGTCTGCACGACTCTGATCCCCTGACTGCCTTTAAAATGATTATCTGTGAAGCTTAAATTGGGCTATTCTTTGGTTTTTCTGGGATCGTGGTCTAGCTTGGTATGATTCTGCGTTTGGGACGCAGAGGTCGCGAATTCAAATTTCGCCGATCCCACCATATCATTATCTTATTATGAAATTGGATTACAATGTAGTTGCTGGGCAATGAAGAAGAGTTAGAGTAATGATTTTGAAATGAGGTAAATTAATTGGATCTGAGCGCCGGCATGTTTTTATGAATTCTCTGGATTCTCTGATATGTGATTCCATTGAAATTTGAGAGGCGTGATATTGTTTTAATTTTGGGGCTTTTACTGTTTATGATTGGCTTGATACCGTTTACTACTCCTGTCTTTGCAATGATTATTGTAATTTTGATGTATTTTGGAATCAAGATATACGTGGAAAAAAGAAAACAGTCTATTCAAAATGACGTCGGAGATGGAATCTGCATGGAGTGTGGCTCCGCCGTCTCTGATCAAAAATGCCCAAATTGCGACTATGCTAAAGAATAACTCATACGTATGCCTTAATACCAAAAAATTAGTTAATTTTCAATGGTTTTAAGATGTTTGACTTTAACAACTAGCTCAACTTTTTCTCCATCCCGTTCTAAAATGAGTCTATTGGTAAGTGGAATTAGGAATTAACCATGAATCGTAATCTGCCACTAGTATTTTCTATGTTATTGTTTGCAGGTGTTTTAGCTCCCGTATATGCTCAAACCGCTGAAAATGTAGTTATCAATGAGGTGGATATCAATCCTCCAGGTGATGATTTTTCATCCATAACCGAATGGGTTGAACTTTACAATCCCACTGATTCTGATGTGGATGTAAGTGGTTGGAAAATCGCATCTACTACTGTTCTTAAAAAAACAATGACTATTTCTCCTGGTACCCTGATTGGACCAGGCGAATTTTTGACTTATTCTCATCAAAACATCTGGTTTACTGATGCTAATGAATCCGTCGAGCTTAGGGATGACAATGATGTTGTAATTGACAAGACTCCTGCTATCTCTGATTTAGAAAATGATTTTACTTCGTGGCAAAGAATCTATGATGGTTTCGATTTTGACAGTTTTGATGATTGGAAGTTTGCATCATCCACAACTGGTAAGTCTAATGGTAAAATAGTTGAAACACAAGAATCTGACAAACTTTTCATCACTGTTTCTTCGGAAAAACAGTCTTATTTGTTTGGAGACTCGGCGGTAATTTCTGGAAGTGTTTCAGAGGAAGTATATGCCCTAAAACCTTTTTTCAAACCCGAGCAAATTATGGTTACGATATCTGGGCCCAATTTTGATAAAACATTGACCATGTATCCTGACTTAAATTTGAATTTTGAGACGAGCCTTACTTTACATCAAGTACTTGGAATCAATGCAGGTCTCTATGATGTAAAAGTAAACTATGCTGAGGAAACTGCGAGTACCAAATTCTCCGTAGGCTATGAGCAAATCGAAGAAAAAGTAGTCAGAGAAGAAAGTGTCAGCATATCTACTGACAAGTCTCAATACCTTCCTGGACAGTTTGTATCAATAACCGGCTTTTCTTCAGAAATAATCCCGTTTGAGGGAATGAAATTCACTATTGTTGATTCTGGTGACAATCTAATTGCAAGTGGAAATCTTTTCCCTACAGATGGCGAATTCTTAACCCGTGTTTTTATTACTACTGTTGATCCTTTGTTTGGAACTTACAACATAGTTGCTGAATATTCTGACAAATCTGCATCTGCTAGTTTTGAAGTGTTTGAAGATCTTAAAGATGATGTGCCTATTTCACTTTGGACTGACAAGGATGCATATGGTCTTGGTGATGAGGTTCAAATCACCGGCAGGCTAAATCACGTCTGGGTGAGTACTTTGGATTTAGAAATAGTTCAGACAAAACAGTCATCTCTTGGAATTTCTGGTGCTGGGAGTGATTCTGGATTTAAGGTTTTAGATGGCGTAAGAATTGATGGCGATGGTTTTTTCACGTATACTTTTACAATTCCTGACAGTCAAAGCAGGCTGGGTGACTATAGAATCAACGTTTCTAAAGATGTGGGTTCTGCATCTATGATTGTTTATGCCGTAGCAAACCCTGATGATTTTGTTGCTTCTGATGATCCATTGACTGTGTCATCTGACAAAGATGTTTATGAATTCGGAGAGAAGATCACCATTACCGGATTTATTGCAGATCCACATGCCAATTCTAGTTACGGGGTTGGATCCGCGGTTGATGTTTCAATTTCTCATGAAGACGGAACTCCTCTGGAAATCACTACTCTGTCAAAAAATAATAACGTAGAATTTGAATATGGATTTACTGCAATTCCAGAAACTTCGGGAAGATACTCTGTTCAACTTGATGTGTCTAAACTAATTTTTGATAAAGGAAATTATGTGATCAAATCTCAATATGACGGTTACACTATGACAAAAACATTCACCATTACTGATTCTCTTGATTTGACTGACGGGGCCATTATTTCCCTTGATAAAGAAGTTTATGGTCTGGATGAAACCGTATTGCTTACCGGTCTGGTTCCTCCAACTGGTCATGCTGGTGTTGAGATTACATTGACAAAACCTGATGGCACAGTCACAAATTCTGGCGCCTTTTTGGATAATCAACGTTTTTCCTGGTCATGGGTCACTCCGATATCTGAAAAATTCCAAAGTTCCAAAATCGATGATACTGAAAAAAGTGTGACCAAGTCAAACTTTGGTGTGTATAAGATGAAGGTGTCCTTGGATAGCTATAATGAAGAACTCTTTTTCAAGGTATCTGATGATCCTGAAAATGATTCCCTGTCTACAACTCCTCTCTTTGTATACGCTGAAAAATCTTTGTACAAAGCTGGTGAAAAACTCAAAGTGATTGGAAATGTAATTCAACGTCAGCAAGGCAATGAAGGCATTGTTGTTCCTGAACGCGTAACGATTCAAGTTCTTGATAATGTCATCCCCTACAAACCAATTCACGAATCAACAGTTTATCCAAACCAGGGTGGGGAATTTTCCAGTATTTTTGAATTACCTGTGACAGTATTTGATGAAGGAACTTATACTGTAAAAGCATCATTTTCTAAAGTTTCAGATAGTACAACATTTAGTATCACAAATGATTTTACTTTTGGTCTTGATGAAGACGTATCTCTCATAGTGTCTACTGATAAATTAGAATATAATCCTGGTGATGTGGTTATAATTACTGGGAAACCCAACAAGTTAATTTATCTTGAAAATTTTGATGTTACAATTGTTCAAAAAACAGATGATGAGATCACGTGTGGATCTTTCATTTGTGGAACCAATGTGGGTCCTGTGACTTCAATTCGTCCAAGTCCTTCTGGTTCGTTTAATCATCAATTTGTCATCCCTGATTCTATCTCCGCAGTAGGATCATACGAGGTAACTGTGGATGCTGATTTTGAGAAAAAATCTGTCTCTTTTAACGTGGTTAAAAAACAATCTTCTTCAATACCTGCCACAGTGATTGAAAAAGAAACTAGGATTGCCGAGAAAATGATTTCGATTGTTACTGAAGAAAAAGCCACGGTGGGTGGGAATCTCATTCCACGTGTAGTTACGGGTTCTTTGATTACTCCTTCACGAGGGGATGGATCCAATGTGAATCTTAAGGTGACAACCGTATCTGGCGAGTGTATTATTGGTCTTGATGCTGATTGCCTAGTACAAAAATCCACGAGACAGCCAGGTCAAATCTATGATACTGTAATTGTCGATGGAATCAGCCTAAATGTAAGATACAGTGGCCCTGATGTGCGCCTAGAAAAGTTTAGCATTTTGCCTGAATCTTCTACTGCATTTTTACCTGATACAAATTGGAATGTAGAGGTAATCAAGGATGATCAAGTTTCACGTTTCTACTATACTGTTACTTACAAGTCTCTGGAGTAAATTCAAAATACCCTGAATACTATTTTTAGTTAAAATGAAAGTACAAGTTTTGATGTTTTATCAAGATGATCCTAAAAAATGCACTGCTGCAAAAATGGTAAAATTTGGACTTGCTCATAGCATCAAAAAAATAGGTGCAAAAGGAATGGTATTGGATCCATTTGCTGAAAAAACTTTGCTGCCCAAAGATAAATCAATAATAAACACTGTAGTGGGAATTGACTGTTCTTGGAATCTCGCTGATCATGCCTTCTCAAAAAAATTTAATGGAATCAAAAGAAAGCTTCCTCCTCTCCTTGCAGGTAATCCCGTAAATTACTCAAAACTAAACAAGTTGACTACTGTTGAGGCTCTTTCTGCGTCGCTATTTATTTTGGGATTTAGAGCGCAGTCTATGGAGTTACTTGACAAATTCAAGTGGGGACATACGTTCTATGAACTAAATCAGAATCTCTTAGACGAGTATTCAAAACTTGAAAACGAGTCTCAGGTGAAATTGGTTTTGAAAGATTATGGGCTGCTTTAGTTTCTTTTCTTTAGATATGCCATAATTCCGACAATCACTATTATAGGAATGATCCAAATCCAATACTCTTGACTATTTTCGGAAAATTCCACATTTTGATAAGTGCTTACTGGTAATTCTGTCCTGCTATCTGTAACAATGAATCTTGATTCATAAAAATCAGGCTTTGACACTGAATCTGAAATTGCGAATATTTTGACGATGTTTACTCCTACTTCTAATTTATCTACGTCATCTGAAATTATATCAAAGGATATTTTGTCTTCTTTTAATTTAATCATGTTTGATGATATCATGATTCCTTTGCTATTTGTCAAAAAATATAACACGTGATCTGAATTTTCTGTGACCACTGAGATAATCAGTTTGTCTCCTTGCTGTATTATTTCCTTCATGTCTATTTTTTTGATGGCGGGCAGTTTAGCTTTTTCAAAGTTTTTCCATGTCCCTTTCTTGAATGGATATGCTTCATCTTCAAACGTACTTACTTTGATTGTTCTTGATTCAGGCGAATAAGATTCCAGATAATATGGACCGTTACTTATCACTGCATGATTGTTGGCTTCAATCCATTTGATTGATGCATCATATCTCTTTTGGACATATTCTGAACTCTGATTGTTTTCTCTAATTGATTTTGGTATGTGGTTGGTTTCTTTGAATTCTTGTAAATTATTTTTAATCATGTTTGCATCATTTGGAATAATTAGCGATAGCCAGCCCACATTTTTACTTGTGGCTCCAGACCTTGAAAATGATACTTTTCCATCCGTCACTGCCTTTTCCATGGCTGCTGTGATCTCCCATGGCATTGAACTCCATATCTGTGCCCAATCGGCTATTTCTTTTTCATCAAAATGCCAATAATTGACATATACTTCGATCGTATCCTCATCGATCGGATTTATTCCCATGATTGTTTGTATGCTTTGGGAAGCTCTTGGCGTAAATTCTGTGTCGAAAGTCTTGTCGTTTTCATTAATTTGTATTCCCCATTCTATTGTGAAATAAAGTGAATGTAAAATGTCATCCATGTTCATCTTTTCTCCATTATGCCAATTACCAAATTCAAAATCAAATGTCACAACACTGGTCGCCTGTGAGCCTTCATCAACATTTATCCATTTTTGCAGTGTTGCATTCCATATCTGTGCCTCTTGAGGGATGTTCATCTTTTCATCTGGCCCTTCAGATTCAACTTCCCATGTTGCTCTTACTGGAAACGTTTCGCCAGTAAATGGATGTTTGAATGTTGCAGGATCTGAAATTATTCCCCAGATGTGTCTACTGTAGCTATCTGTTAGTCCCATTACTGGATTCCATGCTCCTTGATAGATCTGTTTAACTCCTACAACAAACTCATCATGATCACTTTTGGCATTGATTGGAGTGAATCTGCTTGGAACTCCAGCTCCGAAATCATTTACTATGCCGATAACTTTTTCATTGGCAACATATTGATCAATTTTACTGGCCAAGAAAATTCTAACTGATTCATTAATTCCTTCTACTACGGCTTCTTGAATCAACTTGGTTCTTTGTTCTTGACTATCAAAATCACCTGTGTATATTTTCTGGGTAAGTGTGTCCAACTTGTCGTTTTCATAGTTCCAATATGATGGATCATTGAATCCAGGCATGTTTGAAAACCATGGCGAATACATCTGTCCTAATCCAACTGAATCATATTTCACAAATGCTGAGCGTCCCCAGCTTTCTGTGTACAAGTTCCATTTTATATCCGATGGGTTTGAACCGTAGACTACGACAAACGCTTTATTCAAATCCCCGAAATCTTTTCTAACTGTAAATCCTGTTTTTTCTAATTCTGTTGCTAATATTTCCCCGATTGATTTCCTAACTGGATCATCACTTCTTATGAATATGGTGATTTCTATTGGCTTTTCATTCATTTGCCATTTGCCCTCTTTTTTGATTGCTCCTTGTTCGTTTAGAACCCTTGAAATTATTTCATTTGCGAATACTGGATTGTATTTGAAATTAAATGTCTCAAGTTGCTCAATCACTGTTAGGTATTCTGGGTCTGATGGGCCATAATATGATATGATTGGAGAACCGTATCCGCCCATCAGTTCATTCACTATCAACTTTCTATCTACCATGTAGTTTAACGCAAATCTGATATCTTTGTCTGAAAATGGATTGTATTCTTCTGATTTTGCAGGGTTGATTAAAATACTGTATGATCCTCCGGTAGAGTCAAACACTTGCAATCCTTTCTTGTCCTGACTGTTTTCTAATCTATCTGGTGAAATTGTATAGTAATACGTGTCAAGATTTCCGTTACGTACCTCTTCTAACGCCGTATTTTCATCTAAATACTGAATGAATTTTACAGAATCAAAAAATGTATTTTTTTCTGCAAATGCTTCATTATGTATTACTAGTGCAATTGAAAGAGCTAGTATGGAAACTAGCAGTTTTTTCATAACCCCACTTTCAACGGCATATAATAAAATCTATATCCCAATGCCCTGATGCTATTATCTCCGAAAACCTATATTTCTAACATGTTGCAAAAATTCCAATTGAAAATACATCCCAAAATGATGATTGGATTACAGGGAATAATTCCTGGAGGTGTATCTGTTCAGGATTTTTCCACTGTCACAAACCTGGATTCCAGTGTATCCAAAACAATTCTAGATGAATTCATCAAGAATGGGATAGGAACCAAACAAAATGATTCATATTTTTTTGAAGACAGTGATAAATTGAAAATTGCCGTGAGTTTACTTGAAAAAGGTCATCCTATAGATGAAATTTCAATTGCTTTGAATTGGAGGGATTTTGAGGGGCTTACCGCTGAAATTCTATCATCAAAAAACTTTGCAGTACTCAAAAACCTAATGCTGACAAAACCTCGCATGGAAATAGATGTGGTAGGTATAAGGTTAGGAATTGCAATTTTAATTGACTGCAAACATTGGAAGCGATATAGCCAATCGTCTTTAGCTACTGCTGTGAAAAAACAAATTGAAAGAACAAAACACTATGTTGAGAAAACTCCTGGAGCAATTGCAGTTCCTGTAATTGTGACTTTGTATCAAGATAAGATAAATTTCATTGAAAATGTCCCTATTGTGCCAATTTTCCAATTCTCTTCATTCGTAGATGAGTTTTATGGTAATATTGACAAGATGAAAACTATAGAAAAAGACTAGTTGTAAAAAAGATCACGCCTCCTATTACGAATACTTTGGTTATTTTTAATGAATTATCCAACGCCTTAGAATAATCCTGATATATGCTCTGACCCATCACTTTCACGTTTGTTTCATTCTCGAGGATTTCAAATTTTGTTGGCATAGTTTTTGTCTCTGCACTTCTTGCAATTTCAAAGAACCATTTGGAAAGTTTATCCGCACTTGTAATCAATCCTAGTTGATAATACCCATTTCGATTTCTGGCTTTTACCGGAGAGTAATGCGTATCTGATGTGCATATCTCAATTAGATGATGGTCTCTTTTTGCAAATGTATCTACAATCTTCTCTCTTACGCCGTTTTCCATGTTGTTGGAATCTGCCCATCCTAGAAAGTATTTTTTATCATTTATTTTCAGGCAAAGGATTCCAAGACCTCCCATTCCAAGATCTTCTGTCCATACGTCCATGTCTTCAGTATTTGCATAGCCAAATTCTACGGGAAATCTATCTTTTACAATGAGTGAATCAAGACATGATTTAGCGGCCTTTAGCATGTCTTCACCGTCCTTCTTGGATATTTCTTCACCCATGGCGTTGTGACAATCGACGATCATCGTTTTTGCATAGTTTTGATTTTTTGCATGTTGTGTAATTTCCGTTTTCATATAGCTTGGTATGTCCTCCATTCCGTGTGGTGATAATGATAAAAATAACAGTGGATTGTTTTCAAAAAGTAATCCTGTGACCCTTGCTTTGTTCACTTGAATTGTTACTGGTTCTGTACATCTAATCCCCTTTTCTTTGACTTCGCTGTCTTCTAATTTTTTTAGGTACTTATCAACTTCTTTTCTTGATGGAAGATTTAATGCATGATCTGATATGCTGTGCAATACCATAGCTGATGATGACAAATTCTTGTATATCATGTAGGGTATGTTGCTTCCTCCTACGGGGTGATATGGTCCTGGATGTATGCCTGGTAGGACTATTGAAAATTCTTTATCACCATTATTTGGTGTGAACTTTATCTGTGATGTGGATACTTTGGTTTCACTTGAATGCTGCTCCATGAGTTTTTCAGCATCTTCAAAGTCATTTCCTTGTGATGCTAGATATGCCTGAATTGTTTTGTGAGTACTCTCCATACCTGGTCTTCCTGCTCTGTCTGTGATAACCGACCATGAGCTTGCGATTATTAGAAAAGATATTCCATATGCTAATCCTATCGGTTCGCTGAGTATTGAAAACCACATATCATGTGGAATCAATACCAAGTACATTGCAAGCGGTTGAATAAAGCAAATTGCCCATGCTTTTTTGAGGCTTGCTCCCAGAGTTGTTGTGTAAATCCCTATTCTAAAACTTGCAAAAAGAAGTAATCCAAAAGTTACAAAGAATAATTCTAAATCTTTAGACAAAACTATGCTTGACAGAATTCCCATTAGCAGTGTAACTGTCCATAGCATGTTTCCAAATAGGGATGAATGTAGTGATTTTGAATATTCTTTTTTCTTTGAAAATCGCGAATCCAACAGCTGTGTCAATATTAGCACCACTAGAACTAGTGGAATTCTGTACCAATTTTGTTCAAAGCCCAAATTTGACAGGTAGCCGAAATATGTTGCAAGAACTGTGACCGTGGCCACTATCAGCGATACTACAAGTGAAAAATATTTTGATGAGGGATTGACTAGGGTGAGGGAGAATCTATTGTGGATTTTTGAAACGTCGTCTGGATCTTTTTCCATTGTTCCTTCACGGAGCTAGAAATATGTCGATTACCCATGAAACTACAATTAAGCTAATGGGAATTGTCACCACTATTTTTGGATCTATTCTGAATCCTTTTGTTTCATCCTCAAAGAATCTCATTAATCCTCCGCTTGATGCTGGGAGTGGTGCTGACTTTTTATCTGCCATTACAGTACGTCGTCACAAATTTTAACATAAAAACTTTATCGTCAATCCTTGATTTTTTCCATCGTTTCTAGCACTGAATTGATGGTTTTTAGAATACTTTGTTGTTTACCTGGATCAGTTTCGTTCTCTAATTCTTTTGATAGACTTGACATTTTTTTCTGTAGAACTTGCTTGATTGGCGACATGGGGCTGTCTGGTAATTGCTTACCTGGTATCTCTTTTTTTTCAGGCTCACGACCACAATTGATGCACAATGCATGTCCGTCTTTCATCACTCTTACTCCTTTACAATATGGACATGGTTCACTGAGTAATGTTGCACCGTTTAGCAGCATTTCTGCAGCTTTTTTTGTAAGTTCATTTTTCATTGCTTTTTCTTTCATTTCATTCTAAAAAATCAGCCCATTTTTGATTTTTTATCTTCATTCAAAGAAGGCTTAATAGTATGAATAATTGAATTTATTTCGAACGTATGGCAGTAATTTGTAATACTTGTGGACTCCCTGAAGATCTGTGTGCATGTGGCGAACTAGCAAAAGATAGCACCAAAATCATTATTCGATTAGAGACTAGAAGATTTAAGAAAAAGGGGACCATGATTGAGGGACTGGATCCTAAGCTAAATAATTTGGAGACTGTTGCAAAGGAACTAAAGAACAAGTATGCGTGTGGAGGAACTGCAAAAGAAGGCTATATCTTCTTACAGGGTGATCATAGGGATACAATCAAAGACACCTTGATTAATTTGGGATTTGCTGCAGACACTATAGAACTTCACTAAACCAAATTGGAAATTTCAAATAAAATATTACAATTACTTGGAATTCCGTTTACGGCATTACTTTCTGTGCTTTTTGGCCTGCTGCTTATTTCTTTTCCAATTGGAATGTATGTTGTTTTTGAAACTGCAATTGGAGGCGATATCAACTATGAATATCCTTTAACCCATTTGAATATTTTTGCTGGAACCGACTGGCATCAATCATATGCAGATGTTGGTGTGGGTGATGCGTTTGTTGTTTTATGGGTATTTTATCTTGCAATCTTTGTTGTTGCAACACTGGGTCCAAAATCCGGATTTTTGAAAACTCTATCCTCGATTATCTCGTTTGGAAAATATGATGTTGGATTAAACTATATGATTGGAGTCACAAAATGGTTTTCGATCTTAATTTTCATCTCTGCATTGATCAATTTTGTGCAGGAAGGTTTCGGAATTGAAATCATTCCGCCAGCCACTGATAATGATCTGATTCAATTTTTTTACGTCAGTCTGGCTCCTCTCGTTGAAGAGTTTGTATTTCGTGTGCTTTTGACTGGAATTCCTTTTTTTGCCCTTTATGCAAGTAAATCTTCTGTAAGATATTTTGTTGGATGCCTGTGGAATCCTGCCAATCTCAATACATATGGTGCTAAAAAAGCTGTTTTTTTGATAGTTTTTGTAGGTTTTCTATTTGGTTTTGCACACATAGCATTTGAAGATTCATGGAGCGGGGGGAAATTTGCTCAGGCCACAGCTAGTGGGATCATTCTGGGGTGGGTTTATCTTAGATACGGCTTTGTCACCTCTCTCTTGATTCATTGGACTACCAATTATGTTGTATTTTCGTACGTTGGTCTTCTTTCTCAGATAAATTCCATCTCGATTCATGACGCATTTTCACATCCTCTTATGTCTTCGTTGGAGATTTTATTTTTGGTTTCAGGTATTTTTTCAATTTGTATTTTAATTGCGCAAAGATTTCTTTCAACCAAAGAAAAGGCGTTATAGATTTAGAGCTACCTTCAATCCTTTGTACCTGTTTCTGATTGTAACTTCGGTCACTCCTGCAGCTTCTGCCACATCTCGTTGTGTTTTGTTTTCGCCGTTTGTCACGCATGCAACATAAAGTGCAGCCGCAGCCAATCCCATTGGATCTTTACCTGCAGATGTCTTCTGTTCTTCTGCAGTCTGCAAAATTTTTGTAGCCTTTCTTTTTGTTTTCTCAGACAATCCAGCTTTACTTGCAATTCTTGATATACATTTTACTGGATTAACTACTGGCATCTTGAGATTTAATTCTCTTAGCAATAACCTGTAGCACCTTGCAATATCTTTTCGTTTAATGTTGCTTGCCTGTCCTATGTCTTTTAGTGTTCTTGGTGTCTCAGTATCTCTGCAAGCCGCGTATAATGCCGATGCGATAAGTGCTGATATGGAACGGCCTCTGACTAAGCCTTTTTCAAGTGCCTTTCTGTAAATATATGCTGCCTTTTCTATCACTGAATCTCCTACAGCTAGTTTGTCTTTCAGTCTATCTAACTCACTGAATGCCTGTCGAAAATTCCTATCCACTGGTTCGTGAACCTGGCTTCTGCTATCCCACGTCCTGAGCCTTTCAATTGTACTTTTCATTGCTGCAGTCAGAGGTTTTCCAGTTGCATCTCTGTTTTGAGGATTGATGATGGTGGATAATCCCATGTCATGCATTGCTAGTGATGTCGGAACTCCTGCTCTGCTCTTGTTTTCCCCCTCGTTTGAAAACGATCTCCATTCTGGTCCTGATTCTTCGGTCTTGTCAGTAATTACAAATCCACATTTGCCGCAAAAATTTTCACCTGTATTGGCATCTGTTACTATTGAGCCCTTTCCACACCTTGGACATCTGTCTTTTGAATTGTCAGTTTTAACCATTTTATCTTTCAAAGCCTTTTATGATGATATTTAAATTTTTAAAATAATCGTATATAACCTTGTTGGTGATTATTGACTAAATTGAAATCTATTGTTTCTAAAATGTATTTTTTAGCTGAATTCGATAATTTTTTTAATTTTATCTCTGATCTCTGGTTTCTCATTTTGATCCAGGGCAAACTTAAGATCTTCTGCATTGTCAATGTCTAGCATTATTCTTTTTACAAAAACCATTGCAACATTTAGCGTATGTTCTTTGGCAGTGTTCATGTGAATTTTGTAGCTGTCCTCATCATAATGCGTTTTCATCAAATCTATTGGCATTCTTACAAGTGCATTGGTCCCATCAAATCTTCTTGATGGTACGATGATTGCAAAATTTGGATGAGTTTTGTAGTTTAGCATAAAATCAATATCTTGAGTTTTGATGAATGGTATATCTTGAGGAAATACTATTGATGCATGAAAATCGTTTTTCAAGAGATATTTATCTGCCAAGGCAACTGCACTGTTCACGCTTTCCTCTTTTTCATCCCTGATGATAACCGCGTCAAACTTTTTTCCAATCTCTATCGCTTTTTCTTCTTTGGTAACTATGATTGTTTTTTCTATGTGTGGTGATATGGATATCGTATATAGAATTTCTTCAAGCATCACCTTGCACAAATGCTCTACTTGCTTGGGGGGTAAATCCAAGCGAGTTTTTGCATTAGAGAATGTCTTTACTGGAATTATTGCAGCTATTTTCAAATTACACGTGCACTTGTTTTAGAATGAAATTTGCCAACGCGTCCTCGGCTATTTTATTTTTCATGGTGATTTTTGTTTCAAACACCTTCATATCCAAACTCTGAATCTTCTTTACCAACGATTTGTCTTTAGTGTCGACAATAATGTTTGAACACACATCGGAATACATTTTTGCCAATCCGTATGCGTTGGATTCGATTCCTGCCGCTTGCATGTATTTTGCTGCTGGACCGCTGATTGCATCATCTCCTATGAGTGGACTGATTGCAACTACTTTCTTTTTCATTTTTGATAGCTCCTTTCTAATTCCTTTAATCTGAAGCATTGGTCCAATTGATGTTAGTGGGTTGCCAGGGGCCAAAATTACCATTTCTGCATCGTGAATTGCATTGATTGCTTCAGGATTTGGGCGGGCTTTGTCTGCACCAATGTATTGGATTCCCTCCACCGGATCTTTTCCTCTGTGCTTGACCCAGTATTCCTGTAAATGTAATTCTCCTTTATCCGTGGTAATTCTAGTTTCAATACTGTTATCTGTAACTGGTATGATGTTTGCGGTAACTGCAAATTTTTCACACATCCACTTTGTAATGTCGCTTAGATTCTTTCCATTTTTTAGCATGTTTGTCCTAATCAGATGTGTGGCAGCATCTCTGTCTCCAACTCTGAACCATGTCTCTTCTCCAAAAACCTCCATTTGACGTAAAAAGTTGAATGTATCTTTTTTCATTCCCCATCCTCTTTCTTGATCGAGAAGATCAGCTAAACCGTAAATTATTGTATCAATATCTGGACATACGTAAAGTCCGTAAAGCCAGTAATTGTCTCCAACATTGCTAATTACATTTACCTTGGATTCTTGTGCAACCAATCCTCTGACAAGCTTAACCGAACCTGTTCCGCCTGCTAAAACTGTAATCATATCATACTCCTTTAAAACCTGAATTCTTAATTCCAATACTACATATTACTTTTTCAGAAAATGGCGATCTAAATAATTAGGATAAGTTTATTACCGCAATTTTATGGATTTGAACTGTGTCTAGAACTGTAATTATGACAGTTTTGCTTGCAACTCTTATCGTTGCTAGCACGAGTGCTCCTGCGTGGGCTGCTCAGATGGATGCTCGGATTAATCCTAATGCTGATTCATCTCCCTTTGAAATGAAATATCAAAAGACTGTCTTCATTGAATATCCAAACGGTGGTGATCTGTTTAAAGAACTACAGGGAAAGGAATGGACTGTTTCAGGAAATTCTGATTTGTCAAATCCTGAAGTCCAAGATCTAATGGATAGAATTAACGCAAAAATATCTACTGAGACCATCAAAGCAAAAATAACTGATCTAAATGTCGCTTATGAATTTCATCTTAAAGCAAGAAACACCAATACCTCCATCGATTATCAAGTAATTTTGGATGGAACTTTGTCTGATTACGTTATTACCAAAGATGCTCTGAAAACTCTTGTTGATCTAGGTTGGAGGGGAATGTCTGTAGATGGTGAAGTTGTAATTGACGGTGTTGAAATCAATATTCCAATTAATATTCTTAGAGATCAAGAGCCCACAGCGTTTACCTTCTTTGAAGGAACTGAAGCTGAAAGTGTTCTTCACAGACCTTTGCTTGATGCAAATTTTATTTTAGAGCAACCTTTGACCAATTGGCACTTTTTGTTTGATCCTACTGGAATTAATGCTGATGCCAGTACATTTGGATTGGATGAATCCATTCAGGGATTTGTAATATCAAGTTGGACCATGGGAGAAAGCAGTATCCGGGAAGGAAGACAAGTAGAACGTATCTATGAGGCTGATGTTGTGGCAGATCAAACATATACTGTCAGAAGTGTTCAGTCATCAGATCATGCTAATTTGTCGGCTATAGGCTTTGGTGCTTTGGATATTTTAGATGGCGTTGAAATTATTGGAGTTACTCCCACTCCGCCAGAGGGATATGCCACTACATCCACAGGCGGTTTCCCAATCATGATTGTTTACGGGATGGCTGGAATGGCAGCTATTGCCGGAATTGGATTCTTCTTTATGAGTAGTAGGTCAATGAAAAATGAGAAAAAGGGACAACAGGGAATTTCTCCTGATAGGCTAGTAGGTTATCAAACCAGTGCATCGTCTGGTGGTTATCAGACCAACAGGGGTGAGGCACAATTGAAAGATGATGATAGTTATCAGCAAACCCGCAGTGTTTATGACGATACACAAAGTCTTCCTGCAGAAACGCAACAACAAAGTTCGCCTCCACCACAAGAAGCAACACCTTCGTCGCAAGATGAGGATGCGGCATGCGGATGCGCAGCTTCTGTTGAAATGGGTTCTGAATGTGATTGTGAAATGCAAGGTGCATGTCTTTGTGATGGAACATGCAAGTGTAATGCCGAAATTTGCAGACAGCAAGTCAGTTCAATGAGCTAAAATTTCAGACAACTCTACAGGTAAACTAATGATATCTTTCTGTTCATGTTGAATGTCATTCCATTTCTAATCTTGAATGTTCTTTAAAATCTAAAAAAATATGTGTGCTGGGAGTAACCCTCCTTCTGTTTTCACGATATTTCGCTTTGCAGCCTACCTGGACCTAGTACAGGATCTTGGGGTTCTGTTTGGCTTTTCTCCATGTGGGTCGTCTTTTTCATTCCTTTTATGGAAACCTCAGGTTTTGCCATCATTGTACACTCCATATTGGATTATTTTCTGCTCCGTTGCCAACCATCTCTGATTATCTATCTCCAGATCACATTTCCTGTATGGAGGGAGGAGTTTCCTCTGCCGTAGCAGCGTGTCGCGCTCCAGCTCACATGAATATTCTATTATTTCATTTGATTTGAGTATTACTTTTCAGATTTTGTACCTGTAATGAACAATGTTCCAAATTCTCGTTTCCATTTCTTTGCATTTTTTGGGTCCTTGACATGTTTTGTCTTTACATCAAATCCTGCCTTGCCAAAGAATCTCTTCCATTCTTTTTCTGAATGAAGATGCATCTGGATTTTCATTATGTCTGCCCATCTAGATGTTGCCTTGTTATCTGAATAAAAATCAGTTCCACAGAAAAACAGTCCTCCGGGTTTTAGTACTTTGTATATCTTTTCAAGTGCAATTTCCACAGAGTCTGCATAATACAGTGATTCCATCGAAAAAACAAAATCAAATTTTCCCTTGTAACTCATTGACTCGATATCTGTATGGATAAATCCTTCTTTCTTACAATCCTCTGTTTTCTTCTTGCATTGTATGATCATTTTTTTACTTTTATCTAAACCAACGGATTTTTTGCAATTTTTTTCCTGTGCAATTTTTCTTACTACCCATCCGTTTCCACATCCCACATCCAGGAAAGTGAATGGCTTGTCAAATGATATAGTTTTTAAAAATTTTAAAACATTTTTCCCGTGCTCTGTCTCCATTGATTCAGCCTTGCCATTTTGAGCCCATTCATCAAAAGTTTTTCTAACGCCGTCCATACTCTCTGTTTTTCTTGTTTCCATTATAATCTTCGTTTGTTTGGTCAACTCCGTGAATTAATTTATCATGTTTTTAATTTTTAATTTATTTTAATTTTACAACAATTTGCAACCAACAGAATGTCTATTGATCAAGATTCACAAATTTCTGATATCATAGCTGCCTAAGTTTTAAGTAGCTTGGGTATCGATTTGGATACTTATGGTGCGAATCCCTGTAGTTCTTGGTATCTTTATTATTCTTTTAATGCCAGTATATGCGTCAGCGCAAACTCCTGACCGAATCACATTACTTGAAAACTTTGGCACTCATGATGGCGGCGAACCGATGTTTGTTTATGGACAGATTGCAAGCATATTGGATGATTCCTTTCTGATCATGCAAATTTTCAATCCTGAGGGTGACTTGTGCCAAATTCAGCAGCTGATGCCGTTGCCAAATGGTGCTTTCATCACTGATGCGATTCCCCTAAACGGTAGAATATGTGGCATTCCAGGCGATTACGAGATAAAGTTGTTTTATGGCGATTATTCAAAATCTACCACATTTACAGTATCTTCTGATTCTTTCTCTAGTCCCAATAATGAACAGGCTATTACATTAGCTCAAAATTTGGTGTCTGATCATGCTTCTTTAATTGGAAATCTGTATGACATACCCTCTCCTGTTCCACTTTTCATTCCAAACAGTGTATTCGAATTGGAATCTATCTATGTGGATTTGTGGGGGGAATATTTTGCTGATGATCTGATATTTGAAATCGATCCTCTGATAAGACCTGCCGTGTCATCATCGCTGGATTCTGTGCAGCATCTTCTAAATGAAGATGAAATCTCTTTTGAAATTGCAAAGTCTATAGACAAAATCATATTTGCATCTGTATTTTATTATGAAATTGGTGATAAAACAAAAGCAATTGACTTACTAACTGACGCATTTGTAGATGTACGAAATGTAAATCCTGAAAAGGCATCTGCGGTAAGAACTCCAACTTTTGATGAGTTGGAAGAGACGCTACTAAACCTTATGAAAAAATCCGACACCGTGATGAGTAAATCCGTAAAACATGAAGTTGGGTTTATCTTTGCCCGAGGAACCGCTCCAATCCATTCTGATGACATTACCGAACTAATTGATATTCTTTCAAAATCCAGATATCTTGATGTGGTATCCCGAAAGCAAAGTGATCTCTACAGGCT
This sequence comes from Candidatus Nitrosopumilus sp., assembly GCA_029263475.1. Taxonomy (GTDB): domain Archaea; phylum Thermoproteota; class Nitrososphaeria; order Nitrososphaerales; family Nitrosopumilaceae; genus Nitrosopumilus. Next base: position 13,178 of record JAJCXK010000076.1, on the reverse strand, counting down.
GGTTCAAAACGACTGGTCATCTTTGAAGTCTTCATTGGTTGGAAAAGAATCCATTGTAGATTTGATATCTTCATCTGCCCGAGTTGCGGAACTGCATCAGGCAGCCATACTTTTACGAGAATTGGATACAGTTGACCGATTCGTTTCTTCTGATACTGATGAGAACGGGGATCTTGCAAATCTGATCATGTCTGATTGGCTCTCACTTGAGAGTGATCTGGAACTAGCAACCCGTGTTGATGATATCTTGGAATCTGAATCTGAGATAAACCAAATGGTCAAGATTATAGACATTTCATCCAGAATTAGCAAGAGCGTTGAAATTTCGCAAGCAAGCGGTATTAATTCTGGCCTGACAGATAATTGGAAGATACTTTTAGAGAGAGTTGATAATGCAGATTCTGCAGATGTCATCTTGGAAATCGTGTCTGAATTTGATCAATCAATAACCGAACTTCGAGAGAAACGAAATCCTTTGATGGTTTTAGAATTCCAGTACAATAGTATGAAAGAAAAGGCAGAACTCCAGTCAGACTATGAAAATTTATTTTTAATTGATAATGCGTTGAGAATATTAAATACTGCCAAGCAAATGGAGTCTGGAAATCCATCCATAATGAGAATTGATAGAATTGAGGTCTTACTAACATGGGCTGGCGAAATGTCTCCTAGAATTAAGGCCGATTTAGATTCTTACGATAAAGATGCGTACAAAGTTCGTGCGAGTGATATCTTGCAACGTGCAAAATCCCTTGAAAACTTGGTTGATCTCAGTCTTACCAAGAATCGGTTCTTGCCAAACTATGTGGAGTTCACTGAGACGTTTAACGAGAAAATTGACAAAGTAAGAGACCTTGTAATCAAAAATGATCTTGCCGAAGCCGATGATCTAGTTCGTGATTTGTTTGATGAGTGGACTGTTATTTCACAGGCATACGCTGATGATCCTTTGGGTTCTGAAAACGGCTATACCTTAGATGAGCTTAAGCGCATTGAGTTTCGCGAAAAACTAAACGGTTTCTCAAATATGGTATCCACTTTCTATACTGCGGGATTTTCAGAATACTTTGATGAGTATAATCAAAAGATGGATGATGCAAATGATCTAATTCAGATTGCAAATTTTGTAGATGCCGAATCGAAGGTTTTAGAAATTAGCACTTATCTCAGCGAACATCTGATACTGCACGATTCTGGTATCCTATATGATATTTCCTTTGACGCAGAAAAAAATACTTGGATAATCAATGGCGCTGTTGAGAAATCTGTCTCTGACAGACGGGAAAATTTGTATGTCACGGTTTACCGAATGGATGGAACGTCTCACAGTAGTCTAGAATTCACCGATACCCGACAAGGTAATTTTTTCACTCAATGGGTTGCCCCGACAGATCCTGGATTGTATGTTGTGATGCTGCAGTATAAGGATTCAAAGGCTTCTCAAATTGTCAATGTTGAACACGAATTTGAATACGAATACAGTTCATCTGATTTGGATATGGTTGCATTGGCACGCGAATTTGAAGAATTAAATTCATTTGCTCAGAAATTTGGAGGAGACATATTTGTTGAAAATCCCAGATTCGCATCCGTGATTAACGAGATTAAATTTGCATTTACTGATAAAGATGCTGAACAAGTAGATGATAATCTGGATGAATTGAAGCTCCTAATTGAGAGATATCTTCCTGTAAGATCCAGGGTTGCTGTAGTTGAAGCTGTATATGATGATGACAAGCTGATAGTGTCTGGAGCTGTTCAGAAGACACTCGCGTTTAGAGAGGATCTATTTGTAAACGTATATGATCAAAGGGGAAATTTGATTGAGGAGATCACCCTAAAAGATAATTCTTCTGGATTATTCACTGAGGTATTGTCTCGTCCGTTTGATTCAGGAGTTTTCGTTACTCAATTACAATACCATGATGTGATTGTAACTGATTTCTTTAATGTAAGATGATTATTTTTTCCCTTTGACAATGTTAAACAGCTGTCTAACTGCTAGTTTTGGATGATGCGTTGCCAATTTTATCATGTTGGATAGTCCAAAATCTGCTTTGATGAAATCGATAAACTCTTCAGGTTTTAATTCCTTGATGATGTCTAGCTCTGTGTCCCATTCATCGTCCGTGAGTCCTATCCATCTATTCTGAACTTTTCCTGCAGAATTGATCTTGGATTCAATGTCTTTTCTCCAGTTCTTTTCATAGGCTTCTAATGCTTCTTTGTTTGTGTTACTTGATTTTATCGCGTCTGCTGACACCTTTCCTGCAACTCTGCCAAATTTTATCGCGTATCTGATTCCCTCCAAAACAAGCGGGTTTGCTTGTCCTGCTGAGTCACCTACCAGTATCAAATTATTAAAAACTGTCTTTCTTGACAGTCCATCATTTGGAATCAGTCCATAGTGGAATTCTATGGGGGTTAATTTTCCAAGTTTTTTAATTGGGCCCAATCTCTTCTCCATTAGTTCTTTGAGTCTTTCAGTAGGGTCAACATTTGATTCTGGTTTTCCTACGCCCACTCCGATTCTTACAATGTTGTTACCTAACGGAAAGATCCACGCATATCCTGCTGGGGAATATTGTTGTCCTACCATAAGCCACCATGTTTGAGGGTCTACGTGTTCTACCTCTACCTCATATTCTGCTCCTGCACCGAATCTTTTCCATTGAGTTGCAAGTCCCATGGCTTTGCATACCGTAGATGTGAATCCGCTGGCATCTATCACTACTTTGGAATGAAACGTTACATCTCCATTGGGTCCTTTTCCATGTACTCCTACAATGTCTCCTTTCTCATTTTTCATTACTTTGTCAATGTTTGTTTTGACAAAGATGGCTGCCCCTGATTGTTGAGCTTCATTTGCCAACCACCTGTATGTTTTTCTTACGTCTAAAACTGCAGCCCTTGCAATCGAATCACTGATGGTAACTTCGTTGTTGGGAGAACAAAATGAAAAATTTTTAATTGGGTTAAAGCAGTCGTCTGGAATTCCAAACTCCTTGATGTTTTGAATCCATGTAACTCCGCTGGTTCTCACCGTCTCTGCAATTGATTTTTCTTTCTCAAGTAAAGCCACCTTGATTCCACTCTTCGCTGCTGCATATGCAGCTGAGGAACCTGCTGGTCCTCCACCTACGATGACCAAATCATAATGATACTCTTCAGACAATCGATTTGAATCATGATGACCTAGGATATAATTTTGAGGATGTTAAATAAATTATTTTTTTAAAACGGGAGTGCCTGTAGTGTCGTTTTCTCTTTCTACATCAAACGTTTCCATGTGTGCTGGATCTCTATGCATAAAGCTGTGAGTTTCCCCCTCTGTCTTTCTGCAAAATTTGGAATGAACGGTCTCCTCAATCTTTAATGTGGTCTCATTTTCATGAAAAATACGTTTTCCACAGTCAGGACATACAAATTCAGGCATAAATTTCGACTGTGTTAAATCTATTTAGATGTTTCAGACGTTCCTGAACTCCTCATTTCTCAATGTTGTCTCTTGAACGCATGTCTAACGCGAATTCAAAATCTTTGGCATTATTGACATAATTGACTAACATCTTCTTGGTTTTAACAAACAAGAAATGATCTGTGGGTCTGGAATAAACATAAATTTCTATGTTGAATTGTTTGTCTTTGATTAATTTATGTGGTTGAGAAATTCATTTTTTACTATCGTGGATAAATCAGAACAAACTAAATCAATCATTTCATACAAATCATAGGTTTTTGTTTCCTTGTCTATGTATACTGCAACGTCCGTGATTTCCCCCACATGTGTTGAGTTTGCCTCAGTTGGAAATTGCACGTCTATTGTTCGAATCAATTCTTCAACATCTTCCTCTATGGATTTCACATTTACTCGATGAGCAAACCAATCTCTAATGTCGCATATTTTCATTGCATCCTTTGCTTTTTCGGATCTTAAAATTCCTCTATCATTTAAGATGGATATGATCAGTTTAACTGGAATTCTTCTTGCTTCTTTACTTTGTAACATGTTTTCCATTGAATCCTTTAAGCATTTTTGAAAATGATTTGTATGTAGTAATGCCGATTCTTTCTTGTCATCTGTTTGTTGCAACTTCATCTGATATGTCATGTACTCTTGATGGATTCTTTTATCAAATTCTTCATGATTGAATTCATCTGCCATGACGCTGTTTTGGAATGCCATGTGTTAAATCTTAACTCTGGAATCAAAATCCATTTTGTATTATGTGAAATTCTATGATGACTGGGATGTTTAGAAAAATTATTTATGATATACATTGGAAACCATGTATCATTGTTGATTTAAAATGTGAGCATTACCTGCCTTTCACATGGTAAACTTAAGATATTTGTTGAAAAAATGTTAATCATGGATGAATCTGAACTCTTATCATTTGTCATGTGGTCTGCTGTGACTGGAATCGTCATTTTGATTACCGGATTAAGCTATAATGCATATCTGCGAAATAGAAGTACTCGTATTTCATCCTGATGTGTGTCTTACCTGTTAATTTTTTTAATATATTCTATTATTCCCGTATAGTCAGTTTCCGCAAATCCCTCTTTTATCGCATTAACGTATACCTCTTCTGCTTTGCTGATCATTGGAAGTTTGATTCCTAAAGATTTCGCGGTGCCTGTTATGGTGGTGATGTCTTTTTTTAGATTCGCAAGTGTGAACGTGGTATCATATTTTCCCTCTATCATCTTGTATGCCTTTTTTTCACTCATTCCTGTTTTGAAATATGTGGAGTTTAAGATCTCAAGGAATATTTTTGGATCAACGCCTGATTTTTTTACAAATGTAATACCTTCAGAAAGCGCCAACGCTAGCATGGTGATTTGAAGATTCATGGCTAATTTGACAGAATGCGCGACTCCACTATCTCCCAAGAAAAACACCTTGTTTGCAATGGTATTGAATATTTCTTCACATCTTTCAAAACTCCCTTTGTCTCCTGATGCCATCATTACTAAATCTCCATTGATTGCTACATTTGGCCCTCCCATCACTGGAATGTCTAATTTTGATATGTTGTATTCCGCAAATTTTTCTGAAATCTTTTTTGATTCTGATGGATCTATGGTACTCATGTCCGCAATGATTAGTTCTTTGGAATTTCCTTCGATGATTCCGTTTTTTTCAAATGAAACTTGTCTTACTGCAGATGCATCTTTAATTATTATTATAACTAAATCTGAATTTTCAGCAATTTCCTTCGGTGATGCTACAATCTTGGCCCCTTTGTCTTTTAACATCTGTGTCTTTTCTTTCGTTCTGTTGAATACTGTCACTTCAAAATCTGATTCTAGTAAATGCAATGCCACTGCATTTCCTAACATTCCAGTCCCTATGATTCCGATCTTTTTAATTTTCATCATTTCTCCAAATTTATGTTTCTAGTGGCGTTCCTCATTTTGAATTTCCCAATGCCCGTTTCCAAATCTTGAGGCTGTAAACTCTATTTGTCCTATGGTCTTGTCTCCTTTTTTGACTTTGGCAAAGTCAAATTTCTTTATCTTGATTACCTTTTCCTTGGGCTTGTATCCTCCCTCGATGATTTTTATCTTGAATCTTTTGCTTGCCTTGATGACCATCTTCCTTGCATTTTGCACGTCACCAATCCATGAAAACATTTCAAAATCTCCAAAATTTGTAGTAGATACCGCATATCCGTACAATCGGGCCTCAAGCTTCAGGGATTGAGATTTTGCTTTATCATTTAGCCATGATACTACTTCTTCTCCGTGGCCTTTCTCTACTCCAAAAGTCTCTGAATCTCCCATCGATCCAATGCTGGATTTTAATCAATTATAATCATTTTCAAATGATTGTTAGACTAAAATATTGATTTGAACGTGATATCTCATGATCACAATTGATTGCAAGGATGTTATATCGATAAAAAATGAATTACTCGTGTATGTTGCAGATGAAATGGCTGCCATTCCAACCTTAAAGCATGACCAATTTACTTTGTCTGCATTGGACGATGATGATATAATTGACATCAACAAGGTGGTTTCTGCGATCAAGGAATTTCTGAATTCCATAGATCAGGGTGGTAATTTTGCTGTAATTTCAAATCACAATGCAATTAAAATAAAATCTCTTTCTGGAAATATTCTTGAGTCTGATATCGCCGAAGTCCAAAACAATCTACTTTCTTGCACTCATTGCGGATTTGTCACACAATACGAGGTAGAGCTAAATACCCATATGCGAATTCATTATATCTGATGTTTCTTAAATATTCTGAGCAACGGCATCTTTTTGATTTCTGGAATTTCTACTGCCATTGAAAAATGATAGTGTGGAAATCTGTCCTGATATTCTGAAATATAGTTTGTCGCAACTCTATATGTCCTGAAATTGATTCTGACGCCGTCAATATCTACTGGTTTTCCAAATACGTCGTAAATTACTATCGTGTATTGTTCTTGCCTTACCTGATGTTTTGAACTGCAATACCATAAAATTCCTAATGTCACGACAAAAAATCCTGTAACAAATCTATCCAGAATTTTTTTCATATGTTGATTTTCAACAGGATCTTTATAAGCAATAATTATGAAAATCAGTCATGACAGGATCATCAAAAAATCGTGTGGAAAAGGTCTATTGCGAAAAATGTGATCTTGTGTTTGAATCTCGTCAGCGGTTTGAGAGACACCTTGATAGTCATCAATCGCAGATTGTATGCGAAACGTGTCCTATTGACACTGTCATTTTAAAATTTGTGAATATTTTTAGAAGAAAGTCTCATGACAATGTGGAATAAGTTTTTTTAACCAATCTTCACTGTTTTGAATCATGAATAAAAAAGGCGTGTTGATAGGCGTCATTGCTATTGCAATTATTGCCGGTGTTGTAGCTTCTATTTCTGCCACTTCTTCTGAGACTGTGAATCTTGACATGGGCAGAACTCACGGAACAATTTCTACTGCTATGGGGTCTCCAATTTTGGGAGATCCGTCAGCTCCGATTACGATTGTTGAATTCGGTGACTACCAGTGCCATCAATGCTATAACTGGTTTCATAATACAAAGCCTGCAATAGACCGCGAATACATTGAGACTGGAAAGGCAAACTTGGTTTTCGTTGATTTGGCCTTTTTGGGGCGTGATTCTCCAAAGGCAGCCCAGGCATCATATTGTGCTGAGGATCAAGAAATGTACTGGGATTACCACGATCTTCTTTATGCTTCTCAGGAATCTAAAATTGACAGCGGATGGGCAAATTCTGAACGACTAAAGGCATTTGCGTTTAGCTTGGGACTTGATATGGAACTGTTTGAAAGCTGTCTTGATTCTGGAAAATACTCAAAACGTGTTGAATTCAATATTCAACAAGCAAGAGAGCATGGCGTTAGGGGCACTCCTGGATTCTTCATAGTAGGTCCTGATGGACAACAGCAGCTTGGAGGCGCACAACCATTTTCGGTGTTTAAACAGATACTGGACACCATGGTATAGATGACATCCACTGTAAGACTCGTATTTTCAAATCCTGAATTTGCTGTCTTGGGAGTTGTGATTTTCACATGTATGTTGGTTGGATTGCTCATTTTATCTGAGTTTATTTTCTTAGAGCCCTATGTTGTGAGTCACATTCCATCTGGTACTGAATTGGCATTTGTTCTTGTCCTGATAATTTCCGTATTGTCTGCATTAGTATTGCCAATGAATGTATTTCGGATAAATATACTGAAAAAATCAAAACAGAAAATGGGTGGTGGTATTTTTGGCTCTATTATCGGTGCTGCTGCTGGCGCATGCAGTTGCGGACCTATTGGATTTGCTGTAATTTCCACATTTGGTTCAGTTGGAGCTACAGCTACCATATTTTTGACAAACTATGAGACTCCAATTCGGATGATTGCCATCGGAATTTTAATAGTCACATATTTCACAACTATAAAATCCCTCAAAGTTGAGTGTAAGATCAATTCTTAAGAATACTCTGAGTTTAATTCCATCTGTTTGAACACTAAATTCTCAAATACTATTTTGTTCCACCAATTTTAAAAATTTGTAAAGTCGAGATATTTATTTGCCTTTTTTAGATTTAGCGTGATGATGAATTTGAATTTGATTCTTGGAACTTTCATCATTTCAAGCCCCATTCTCTTTGCAATGGTGGCATATCCTGATTCTATCTCTTGGAGCTGGAATGAAGGACGAGGAGGTTATCTCTTTGCACTTGTTTTTGTAATTGCCGAATTGGTTGGATTAAAAATCATCATTTCAAGGAAACGATTGCTATCTGTAATACCTATGGCGATTCTAACCATTGCATATCTTGCTTCGTTGGAATTTGGTTTAAGGGAACACATCATCGAATCTGCAAAATCATTTGATGTTCAATTGATCTATTCGTGGACTTGGATGTGGGACTTTATCGTCATGGCCATATTTATCGTCGTAGCCCTTACCATATTCTTTGGTAAGCGATGGATTAGGATTGCACCTGCCGCGCCAATCTTTCTAACAGGAACTGCGATTATTCTATCTCTGGATGCATTTTTCCCATATGACACGCTTGGACCGTTGCAGTATATTGTTCCATATTTTGTGCAGGCTAATGTATGGTTGGTAACCGCCCTCGATCTTGGGACTGCTGTAGCCAGAGATAATGTCATGTTCCTACGTGGTGACCATGGTTCCATGGCGCTCCAGGTATTTTGGCCATCAGCTGGTGTTCATAGTATTATCATCTTTTCACTGGTGATTGGGGCATTCATGCTAAAGCTAAACATACCTAGAAATCGAAAGGCAGTCTACTTTGTAATAGGGATCATCGGAACCATAATTGTAAATCTAATTCGAATTTTCTCATTGTCCTGGTATGCTCTAAAAGTTACAACAGATCCCGTGGCATGGGAAGAATATCATAAAATTGCGGGAGAAATAATGTTTCTGCCCTGGTTATTTGCATTTATCTTGGTAGTGATCCTTATCGAATCAAGGCGTCTGAAGAAATCAGATGCGCAATCTTGAGTAATTCTAAAAAAAAGCCGTAATGTCACTTTGTCCTTGAACTTTCGATAACTCTGAAACCTTTACTCCGAGTCTTCTAATTGTGATTGTTTGGTTCTCAAGTGCTTCCTTTAGCAGTTGATCTGCATTTTTTTGTAGTTCTTCAATATTTTTTGTAGGGCTGCGCAGCATTCTTGATTTTGATTTGTTTGACAAATCCGACTGAACGAAATGTATTCCTACAGATTTAAACATTCTGTTGTTTTTTTTAACAATGTGGTGGACCTCTTTGCATAATTCCATTACGCTTTCATACAAAAACTGATAATCTTTTGAATCCTCTTTCAACGTTGTAATCTTACTATACTGTATGCTTTCTTCCTTCTCCTTCACTGGTGCATCGTCTATTCCCCTTACTGCATTATAGATGTAAGCTGCACTCTTTCTGCCAAACTCTTTGTTCAAAGTAAATATGTCTAATCTTTTTAGATCTTGAATTGTTTCTAGATTCATTTCCAAAAATCTTTTCTCTGTCTTTTTTCCAATGCCTGGAATTTTTCTTATCTTTAATTGATCCAAAAACACTTCCGTTTCAATTGGAGGTACAATCGTGAGGCCATCCGGTTTTTGAAAATCTGATGCTATCTTTGAAATTAACTTATTACATGAGATTCCTATGGAACAACTTAGTTTCGTTTTATCTCTGATGGAGTTTTTAATTTGCTGTGCCAAATGACTTGCTTTTTTAAAATCTTTTTCCACTCTTTCTGTTACATCTAGATATGCTTCGTCTCTTCCAACATATTCAAAAATATCTGCACTGTCTTTCATTACCTCCATTGCTTTTTTAGAAATTTCAGAATAGAAATCAAAGTCCACTGGTAAGTAAACGGCATCTTTTCTTTCCTCGAGTCTTTTTTTTGCAAATGTAATTGGAATGCCTGACTTTACTCCGTATTTTCTAGCCGTATAGTTTGCAGTTGCTATGGCACCACTATCTCCCCCTCTGTCAGAAAATACGCATACGCATACCGGTTTTGTTTTTAGTTCTGGGGAACGTGTTTCTTCGCATTGGGCATAAAAATAATCAAAATCTATGTGGAAAACTATTCTGGTTTCCAATGTATCTCTAAAAATAATTTGATTATTACAGTTTTGTGTATTCATCTATAATCCGACTAGTTGAACCGTTTTCAGGATAATTTGTGATTCACTTTAAAGAGACACAATTATTTCAATATTTTAACCGGAATTAATATACAATACAAGCCTAAAAAAATCGAACTGAGATCTAAATATCTATTTTATTTTGAACTAAATCTTTCTAAGAATCTAAAAATAGATTCTTGCAAAATGGTACGTGCAAGTTTATGTTCAAATACCATATAAGTTAAAAACATGTTATCATCAATGTTGAGTTGTTTTAATGTTTAATTTTGACAATTGGAACCCGTTACACAGTAAACTACAAATTACTGGATTTGTGTTATCTCCAATTCTATTTTCTATTATTCTCTCATATCCTGTTGATGGATTAGCATTTGAGGCAAAGCTTGTTTTAGGATTATCTGTGTGGATGGCAATTTGGTGGGCAACTGAAGCGATTCCGTTTTATGTTACTGCATCAATCCCATTGTTTGTGTTTCCACTGTTTAATGTGGCAGACATCGACAAAGTAATTTCTGCATATGGTGACAAGTTGGTATTTTTACTGATGGGTGGATTTCTACTTGCAAAAACAATAGAGAAAGTGAATCTTCACAAGCGATTTGCATTTAACACTCTGAAAATTGTTGGAACAAAACCAAAAAATATCGTTTTGGGGTTCATAATTGTTACAGGATGTATGAGTGCCTGGATTACCAACACTGCAACCACTCTGTTAATTCTTCCAATTGCAATTGCAGTAATTTCACAAGTAGATGTTGCACAGAAAAAAAGATTTGCAACCTGTTTGATACTCAGTGTCGCATATGCTGCTAGTCTGGGAGGGCTGTCAACTATGATTGGTACTGCACCTAATGCCCTTTTTGCTTCCCTAGGTGATTCGCTTGCAGGAGTCGAGATAATTTTCTTTGATTGGATGTTAGTAGGGATTCCAATTAGTGTTGTTTCTCTTTTAGTGTTATGGATATACATGACAACCTCTGCAAGATTGGATAACACGAAACCAATACTCCAAGACAAAAATATAATCACTGAAGAATTAAGAAATCTTGGAAACTGGAATAAAAATGAAAAAATTGTTCTAATAATATTTGTAGCAACTGCAATTGCATGGATAACTCGAGGGCTGTTCTGGAAAGACTTAGTTCCATTTGTGGGTGATCATGTGATAGTTCTAGTTTCAGTTGCAGCCCTACTCATTTTACCTTCGGGACTAAAGAGACAGCGCTTGCTTGATTTGAGAACTGCACGCAAGATTCCATGGGGAGTTTTAGTGTTGATTGGAGGTGGTTTGGCTTTGGCTAGTGGTTTTACTGCTACAGGCCTTGACATGTGGATAGCAGACAAGTTGTTATTTTTGGGGGAATTTGATTATTTCTTGATCGTATTAGTCATTGTTACAATTACCATGCTTACAAGTGAATTGATGAGTAACACTGCAGTAGCTGCATTATTGTTACCAATTATGGCAGTTTTAGGATCTACTACAGATCTTGATCCAATTTTACTGATGGCTCCAGTTGCATTTGCTACAAGCTATGGATTTATGATGCCAGTTGGAACTCCACCAAACGCAATTGCCATTGGAAGCGGGTATGTATCAATCAAACAGATGGTTCGTTATGGATTACCATTTGATCTTATTTGCATTCCGATTGTAACTGTAATGATAGTATTTTTGGTACCTTTAGTTTGGGCAAGGTAATGTATCCTTTAGAATAATCTTGATAAAATTAAGAAATTTCATATCAAACAAGTTATTTCTATCCTCAATCTGATGACTAATCAACTTGGAGTTGAACCTTGAATTGGCATGAAAAAAAATACTGTCTGATTATTGACTCACCTCATCTAACTTCAGAACATTTATCAAATTAAAACAGAATGATATTTAGTCCCGTAGATATTATCTACCTGAATTAGTATTACTTGTATTCCGACTAGATGCAAGTGCAACGCCTAATTCAAGATTAAGTTGATTTAGAACAATCTCATGCATTGATTGTATTCTGAGTAACCTCTCTACAAAATCTGCTTTTGAAATTGTTACATGATGATGTTTTGTGTATGTGTGGAATCCTGTTAACTCTTCATTAGGAATTACAAAGTTCATCATTGTATCTAATTGTGCAATTAATTTTTTAAGATTAAACATCATGATATTTCTTCGATTTACATCCCATGTCTGATTTACTAAAGTTCTATGAATATTAGAAAGATTGATTGTAGATTGAAAGTATATTCTATCGGGAAAACGTGGCATTGTATAGACTCTGTTATCCTGCCCCTAATTGCAATCCCTATACCGTTTAAGGATTCTCAGGTTCATCTATACATGATATGTCATCTTGTTGACACCAATCAATAATGTTTTATCTTGTTGGGTCAGACTGAGCAGACATACTTATTATTACTTCTTCTTTCTAATATGGATCACGCTATAACCCAACAACCTAACGTGACGAGTGAAATTTGAGAAAAAAATACTGTCGAATTATTGACACTATTCATCTAAATACTAATGCAGATTTAGTATTTTCATGGATTATCCTGTATCTGTAGATGATAATGGCGTTAACTTTAAACCTGAAAAAATGGAACAAGAAAAACTCTATCATTGCATATTCAAAAATAAAGCTATGTTGGTGTTCAAAGATTCTCAAGATGTGATGAATTGTTATGAAATTGAAGAACCCGTTTTAGTCGAACAAATCAAAAATTGTAATGATGATAACGATCTTGAAAAATTATTTGAGGACTATATGCAAGGAAAACACCTTAAAAATTAAATAAAAGGAACCTGAAATTTTATTATAATAGGAATTTAAAATTGAGCGACACAAAAAAATCAAAAGATGCAGAAGATATTTTATCAGAATTTGACTCTCGTGCTAAACCTCAATCTGAACCAACACCTGAACCAACACCTGAACCAACACCTGAACCAACACCTGAACCAACACCTGAACCAACACCTGAACCAACACCTGAACCAACACCTGAACCAACACCTGAACCAACACCTGAA
>JAJCXK010000075.1 GCA_029263475.1 Candidatus Nitrosopumilus sp. | reverse complement strand
AAACCTCCCCTTTGCACTAGTGATAGAACTGCATGTTTTAATCAAGATGCTAATCTGTGTGATCCTTCTGGATGGGAATGTGGAGACAATGAAATGATATTTGAGGAAATTATGGAAAATGAAGACTAGGCTTTTGATAATAGATGCAGTCTTTCTTGTACCGATTCCCGGAATTAATGCATGGGATGGTTCACCTGAAGGACTGGAACAACACACAATCAGCATCATTGGTGCTGTGATGTCCGCCGCCTATGCATTGGGTGTTGTCGTATTATTGGTGTTTCCAGTTCTTTATTTCATTCTAAAAAGAAAAAACATTCCCAGGAGGCCATATTTTATTTTGATATTGGCAGGATCATTATCATATTTTGGTATTACTAATCTAATTTTATTTCTACAAACTTTCACTATCCTTTCACCTTCAATTGATTATGGTCAGCCATATGTTTTAGATCGATTAATTTTATCATTAATGGTATCCCTTACTGAATTATCTATTGGAGGAATCTTATTGTATAGATCCTCAGTGATCAGGAAACTGATAAAGAAATGAAGGGCAGATTTTTGATAATCCTTGCAATATTTCTTGTACTGATTCCTTGGATTCGAGGATTGGAATTTAGCATGAGTAATCAAGTCATGGTTGATGGAATCACAGTTAGTGCAATTGTTGTTATGACCATAACCCTTGTCTTTTCTATTGTATCCTGGTCTTTGTTTTCATGGGCATCAAAAAATATCAAATTCCCAGGATTTTTGCTGAGTGTGATTACTGGGGCATCTTTAGTGATTCCATTTATTCAAGTTCTGGGACCAATGGCAGGAATCATTGTGGGCATTGTGGCAGGGTTTGTAGCTTTCATGCTTCAAAAAAAGATGACAGATCCTGCAGGAAACAAACCTCTGGTAATTGCTGTAATTACTCTTGCTGTAGCATATTTTGCATTAATCATGATGATTTTGGCAGCTCAATCATCCTCGATGGAAAATGGCATCGGAGAATGGACAGGTACGGCAGAGGGGATGGAGAAAACAGGATTTGAGAATGTTATCAGCAACAGCATCGGGTTTGTTTTCTTTTTGGCAATAATCCCCGCTTTAATCATAACGGGATTGATAATTCTAGATAAAAATGAAATGAAGGGCAAGGTTTTGATAATGACTGGAGTTACAATGATGGCAGTTGGATTCTCCGCAATATTTTACTCTTCATTTGTTTTGTTTTCACCTGCTGAACCGCCAATGATGAGACCCATTGAAGGAATGGACTTTGTCTTTTTCATGTACCGTCAGGAATTTTTGTTTAGTGGAATAATTGGAACCTTTGTTACTCTTGCAGGTTTTATCATTCGTAGGAAACAATGCCATGGTGGTATGAGAGATATGAGAAAATGAGACCTAGACTTTTGATGATACTCGTATTTGGAATATTGGGTTTCAGTTGGATTGACTCTGCCATTCCAATTGCAGATGCCCATGATGTCCAATTGCAACCTTATACAGGCAATGTAATAGTGATTGAAAATGAGACCTTTGACAGAGAATCCATGCAGACTGGCGAAACCTTGACTGCTCAAGGGATTCTGGTCAACATTGCAGACAGAGACATCAGAGGATGGGTATCGATATTTTCAGAATCTACTGGTACAAACAACAGATGGGAGATACTTGCAAGAGATCCGCCAGATGTAGTATTTGAGATTCCAAAAAACTCTGCTGTTGAATATTCCTTGTCTGCCAAAGCACTCGAACCTGGCACATATCACATACACACTTCGTTTGGCATAGATAAAGTTGGTCCAGTATTTGGTCCAGGCCAAACAATAGTCGTGCAAGGTGAACCCATTACCAAATCCGTTCCGTTCACCAATATTGCTTATCAATTACTTCCGATTGTCCTTGGCAGCATGATCATGATTGCAATTGTGTATTACTTTTGGAGACAAAGAAAATGAATACTAGACCTTTGATTATGATTGTATTATCATGCGTCATTGTTTCTACATGCTTAATCTATGTGGTTGCTATGACAGACGAGCAAACACCAACACTACAAGACCTAGAGAAATCAATAACCCATCAAGAGATACAGGAAAAAACAGATTATCTGGAAGATATACCTGGAGAATTTAACAATCATCCAACATATCTTGCAATGGAGGGAAAATTTTCAGATATGAGAAGCAGGATTCATTATGATGATACAAATACAATGTTTTTAGAAACAACTACTGAAAGTGACATAAACGGCCACAATCTTTCTCTATACCTGTACGAAAACCAGCCTTATGAGAAACAAAATGCTGCACTAATTTTCTGCAACATAGGCAATTCTTCTGTGGATGAGCTTCAAGACGTTGATGATGTCATCATTGATTATATCAATAGTGATCATTGTTTTGATATTGACCAAGATTCAAGTAAAACATATTCATCAACAAGCTTATCGCAAACCGTAAAAGATGACATGGAATTCTCATTTGAAAGACATCCTGCATATGTCGCAATGAAGCAAAGGTTCCCCGATTCAACAAACGAGATTGCAGTTTATGAGGATAGTACAGCAATTGGGGTGGATGTGGATGTAGTAAATCCTGAAAACAAAAATGAGTTTAAACTGAGAATATACGGAATGGATGAAAACGATGTGATGGGCGAAACATGGACTCAATGCCTCGTAAAAGGTCATGCCATCATAGAGCGAAAAAGCAATCCTCCTGTAGAATACATAACAAATACGGATTGTCTAGAAAAGAAGCTTAATTCAGACTATGTGTATCGTTATGGATATTAAATTCAGGGGAAATGAAATGAAAAAACATCGACATCTACTTCTACATGACAATAAATGACACTTGCTAAGAATAGTGATTTTAAGAAATCAATCTTGATGTTGTTTTTGATTTTTTCTCTAACTATGTATCAAAATGCTCATGCCACTCAAGATCCGGGATTTTTCTATTAGGTATGCGATGCATATTTTGTTTTGCCTTTTATTGTAGGTGGATTAATACTGGCGGCTGTACTCTTTATGAGGAGAAATCACATTTGACAAATTCTATGAGAGAATTAAATTAAAAAATTAAAAAAATACCTGAGTGATAATGGAAAATGAAGACTAGACCTTTGATGATTGTTGTATTTTTTACAAAAAATAACTAAACAGTTTTTCCGTCTTCTAAATTCATCGTGAACGTGAATTCAGTATTTGCAATGACATCATCGCCATAGTGAACTTTTATCGTATATGTTCCATTTTGCAACCATGATGATCTTTCCAAGGGGATCTTTTTTGTAAATTCTCCGTCACCATTCATATGCACTTGAGCCATCGTGACTGTCTCTCCGAAGGAGTCATAGACCACCAGGAGTATTACAGTGTCTTGCAGTATTTCACTTACTTTGCCTGAAACGACAACTATGTCATCTTCAGTGTATGTGTCTTTGTCGGTTTCCAGATGTATTGATGATTGTACTGGATTTATGATATCAGCCACAGCGTTTTTGGGAATTGCATCATTTGAATTTACATCATATGTATTTTCGGATATGCTGCCGTCAAATGCAAATCCTACTGCAATAACTACTATCACAACAGACCAGATCATAGCTAATCTATCTAGTGAAATCACATCATAACTAATACTGCAAGCAGTTAAGTTATTCGATTATTAATTTTTATAAAAAACTATTTTTCTTTTAATGTGTGTTTGAAAAAACGAATTCTGCTCCCGATTTTATTTGCAACAAAGAAAAACTGCTCAAGTATATTTCAGCAATTAGGTTCACTCTGATGGGGTCATGAAACATTAATGAAGTACATTTTGATGCACAAAAATGAGATCATGTTTTTGAATAATAGCGGCTACATCAAGAAGAAATGGATGGTTTCCATTGCCATACTTACAATTGTAATCCCAATAGTCGGAGTGGTTCTGTGGTCTACGACATTTCCTGCAAGCATCAAGTAAAAAATGAGATGCATATAGGGGCAATATCGCTTTGCAATGTCTGATTGTCAGGGCTTGATGTTCAGGAAATTACAAAATAATTGAATTACGTACTAACCTGATTATTTACAAGGTTTGGATTAGGTCGGGACCGTCAATATTTTCTAAAAAACACTTGTCTGTAAAAGCGAGTTATCTGACAAAACTTTATTCAGGATATGATGAACATCCTTTAAATTTGATTTAAAATTGCCGTTTTTTGTGAACTTAATTATTTTTGCACTTGCTCCATTAATTCTTTCAATGGGAATCTCACCAGTAATCCCATTTAGTGATGCTGCCGAATCAAATCAAATTTGTGTTGATAAGGTTTGGATTGAAAATTCCAAAGGCAAGATTGCATGTGTCACTTCAAGCACTGCCGACAAATTAGTACAACGCGGATGGGGAACTTTACTGTCTGGCAATGTTGTGGATGGCAAACATGCAGATTCCGCATCTTCATTGCCCGAAGATGTGGCAATTTCAATCAAGAACGATGACAACGCAATAGTTGCGCCAGATCAAATTGCATGTCAAATTGATTCGTACGCCGATACAGATTTGGAGACAAAGTTGGTGCCAGTAAATATCATGAATGGTAATGGGAAAGGTCCGAAACTGACAAGTGTCATATTTGATGGTGTCACTGTAATGGTGAAATACAGTACAGGTGAAGGCCCTCATCAGATGGGTGACAGTAGGCAGACCTTCCTGGCCATGACAATGAACGATGAAAGTGGTCTGTCAACGCATTCCGTACTGTATGATTATCGCCTAAAGATGCAATCAGGACCGATAAACGTGCTTCACCTTGACACCCTGGAAAAACAGGTACGTCTTCAGTGTTGGATCCCAAACTAGCAAGACGGTCTGGAGTTAAGTAAATTTTTGGATTCAAACTTTCCTGCAACAAGTCAGATCGTACTTGCTTTTTTCTTATTATTCTCTGTTCTTAAAGAAAAGACCCCCCCAATGGAATTTTTTTATTAATTTGTTCCACGTGGGTCCTGAATATACATCCCTAACTATATCCCCATGAACATTGTGCTGGGGATATAGTTAGGCAATTAGTTTTCATACCCACGTGTAAGAACCAAAAAACATGAACAGATTTAATTTTTGGAATTAAAGTGATTTCTATTAATTATCTATTTAATGGATGGAAAGTGACACTTAAGCAGTTTTTTAGAAAAGCGGACCCGACCGGATTCATGTTTGTGTTCTATACAGGTTCCAAATACCTCATTTGGATAAAGATGTTTCAAAACAATTACAAAGAATTTAAGAATAAATGATTTGAATGCCCGAATATTATAAAATGGAGCCGCTTTGGCCAATAGTAGGCATAATTTTAGGAATTGGGGCAGGGCTTGCAAGAATTGTCATATTGTCAGAAGATGTCCAAGGATTTACATTACATTTAGGTACATTGTCGGGATTAACGGTTGCATTACTTTCTATTTTTCAAATTTTTTGTGGCAATAAGGGCAACCCCTCAGCGATAAATTTGATTATTGGGACATCTGCAAGTTTTTTTATTATGGAATCAATAGTAAAGCCATTTGTAGAAAATACATTCAAAGGAATGGAATAAATTAATTGAGGAATCTTTTCAACAGGAAGCATCACATGCTTCCTTGTTCACTCGTTCCGGCTTAGGCGAGGAACTTGTTCACATGGGAAGCATTGACGAATAAGATTAAGAAAGAAATTAGTATCTCGATAAAAAATGTAGAACGAATTGAATTACAATATTGGATTTCTTCTTGGTGCTGGTGCATCAAAACCATTTGGAATTCCAACTACCCAAGATATGGCTAATGAGTATTTAGAAATTACAACAAATCAGTATTTGAAGAAACTTTTCAAAGGTGAAAAAGATACGGATATTGAAAATGTAATCAAAGCCATGTTTCAAATTGAAGAACTTCCAAATAATCTTGGCATTAAATTACTTGCACAAGAAAACAAACAGTTTCCAGAAATAACTTCTATGAGTAAGGCATGTGAAAATACTGTAAAAGAGTTATCGAATTTTATACGAGATAAATGTCTTAATCCTGACATTGAAAAGGCAAGTAATATTTATAAAAAAATATTTGATCTAAGAAAAATAGCAATTTTAAAAATTTTTTCTACTAACTATGATTTGATAGTTGAAGAAGTTTGTAAAAATATAAAAATTGATTTAACAGATGGTTTCATTTCAAAACAATTTGAAGACCAGAAAATTTTTGATATTTTTTCATTAAACAAAGGAGATGTACAGTTGTACAAATTACATGGATCAGTAAGTTGGTGGTCTGACGATGAAAAACAAAAAATTTTTAAACTTCCTTCTGAAATTCCCGGAATTAAAAATCACACTAATTTAATGATTTATCCAGCACAGAAAGAAAATGTTTTTAATTTTCCCTACAACATACTCCAATGGATTTTCAGCATAACTCTAAACGAAATAAATAATCTAATTGTAATTGGACATAAATTTGAAGATTCAAACATCACGGCAACTGTAAAAGCTGCTCTAGAAAATCCCAACTTTGAATTAACTTTAGTTAATCCTTCTGCATCCACAATAAAAGAAAATATTTTTCTTAATCATGAAAGAGTAACCGCAATAGATGAAAAATTTGAGAATTGGGTAGATGATGGAATTAAATCATTAACTAAAATTGCCAATAAATTTAATGCACGTCACAGAGAAGAAGAAAATCTAAAGATCGAACAAGAGAGAAAAATAAATGAGTTAGAAGATCAAATTAGAGAATTGAAATATCCAAAAAGATTGGATTTCCATAACATTGATTTGAACCCTAGAGATTGGGGCAAATTAACCTTAGATCCCAACATAACACTCACAAGCCCACCCATCAATATTGTTCGAGAAGCAAGTGAGAGCATAAACATTTGTTCAAAATGTAAAAAAATCCTATCTTCTGATTGTCAAAAATGTCCCTATTGTGGAGAAAATTTTTCATCTGAATAAAACTATTTAATGAATCAACCAATTGGTTCATTTTTTATTTTATAGATACTTTTTTGAATCATTTTGTTCAGTTGTTGATTTGAGATACTCACAGAACGGTTCAGTTTCTGAACTCCGTGCCTGATTTTACCATGAATGAGTTGTGTTTACTGTCGAAATTGCAGCATGTTTTCCAAGTTTTATTGTATTTTCAAAAGAATCTTCTCATAAATTTTAGAATTTTTACCATCTATCAGATTCTTCTTCATATGCCATAATGTAGATTTGTTAATTCCTAACTTCTTTCTTTCTTCAGTAGTCATATTCAAAATTTTCTCTGTTAATTCCAGACTATCCTTCCTGTCAAATTTAATTTTAGGGATTAAAAATTCAAATTCTTCTTTTTTTCCTACAATGAAATTAGATAACTGTTGCAAGTTATCCTGTAAAATAACCTGATAAGAATAATTCTTCCCATTTTTGTAATTGTATCTGGCATTAAAGTTTGAATTTATCTTCTCTATTAACATTTTAGCAACATCTTCTCCTAGCCTTGTATGATAATTTTCTGTAATTATAAAATCAGATTTTTTGATCCTCTTTTCTTCCAGTAATTGAATAACTGAAACATCGATAAGCCATCTGAACAATTCCTGCACATCATAGACTAACGGTGTTCTGCTCTGGTTAATCTCATGCAAGAATCCGATGGAATAATCCAGTCCTATGCCGTTGATTGCCTTTCTAACTTCAGATTCAAGTATTGCATAACCATAATTTAGTAACGCATTGATCTCATCAGATGCATTATAGTTTCTAGAGTTTGTCTTGTTTTTTCGTCCTGTAAAATTAAACTCTGGATTTAACTGATTGAATATTGTAGTTAGATTCTCAAGACAAATTCCTGCAATCCTTCCCTCATATGTCATCAGTTGTTTGATAGATTTTGAAATGTCCTGCTTCTCACTATTTTTCATTATATCTAACAAGAACAAATCTTCCTTTTCTGCTGATTTTTGAATTTTAACAAAATCTACAGACTCATAGAATCGCGATAATTGCTCCAGTAGATTCAGGGAATGCTCTACCTTTGTTTGTACGATTTTCAGGGCAATCTCAAACCTATTCTGATTATCTAGATACTTTTGATACTGTTTTACGCGTAATTTGCCTGATTTTGGCTGCTCTGGTAACACATTTGCCAATAACTGGCCGTTCCAGTTCAGCAACGTCAGGTTGATGTTGTGCTTTGAGAGCCATCTCATTGCCTCAAATGTGATGTTGCCAGTATGGCCGTCAATTATTATTCCGTCATGGTTTATTTTGTGAGGATAAAATTCCAGTCTTGTATCATTTAGTTTGTTTGTAATGATTAACTTTCTCTTGTCCACATTGATTGATGTTCCAAAACCTGTAATCAGTAACGGGTTCATACTGGTCCAAACTCCTCAATCTCATCATTTGCCTTGTTCCACTTGTTCTTCTTTCTTTTCTTGTCTATCGTCTTACCATACTGCGAAAGCGAATCATCATTAATTGATTTTACCAAATCATCATAGTCAATCACAAACCCCAATACCATCTGACCTTTCTTTTTATCATCAAGTTTTATCAGATTGTTTTTGGCAGCAGATTTTATTTCTCGAAATATGTGAGCTTGAGTTGATCTTGCAATGTCAGGCAACATAGGATTGTCTTTCTCTCCAATCTCTTTGCCAATAACCAGATCATCCTGAATCCCCCAAACCAATCCAGAAAGTTCCATGGAACCCTTTGCACCGGAATAGTCATGATGATACTTTCCACCCTCATCTTGTATTTTGCCAATTATCATGTCAAGTGTTGTCATTTTGAAAAGCATCTTTTCCCCCTTTCTTGTAAGGATGTAGCTTGACCATCTCCCTTCAGTCTTTCTTCCAATCAGTCCCTCTTCTTCCAGACCTGAAAGAATCTTTGTGAGTCCCATCGGGGACAGGCCAGTCATCTCCTTGAGATCCTTGAACCTCTTTGCCTCATCCTTGAGGCAGGTCATCACACCGCTTCTGTTTAGTTCCTTTATTTTCTGCTGTGCTGTATTTCCTGATTGTTTCACATATGTTATTAGGTGTGCAATTATATAAGCAATACTACTCTTTATAGTATACTCAGTTGAGTATGATTTATATTTGAGTTTGCACTCCTTATATTATGGAATGCAAAGTTATAACAAATCAATTGGAAAAAGAATCAGTTGCCTTCGATGCAACCATGATTGGATTTATTCTGTAGCTACAAAGCCCAGTTACAGAATCAGGTGTCCTATGTGTCACTCATCACAAAATGAGTTTAACCGCAGGATTTTTGGCAAGTGGAGACCTTATTCATGACGCCGTTGTTTCAAAGACCTTGGAAAAAATTATCCCCAAGACAAAAGTCGTTACGAGAAAAATCTCTAACGGTATTAAGTGAATTACGTAACACAAAAAGCAAAACTATCTCACAAGCAGCAAATGACAACAACATCACTGTCAAGAATGTCATTAGACATACAAACGGTTTCAAAAATGTTAATGGAAAACCAGTTGTAAAGAGATGGGACAGAATCAAAAGAGTGATGAGAATCAACAGTGGTGGAAAGGAAAAGAGTGTTGAGATTAGAGATTCCAGGACTGCATCAGTCGTTGGACGATACCACAATGTAGTAAAGCAATTCCTAAACACTGGGAACAAGACAAATCTATCCAAGTTTAGAAACAAGAAAGTAAAAGACAGTAGTGGAAAGTTACATCGACTCGAAACAAATCCTGAAAAGATAATCAGGATTAATCAGAGAATTGAGGAGCCAGAATTTTACGAGGTGTACAATACGAGATGACTGTCAACCAAACCACTCTAGTAAACAAGATTGTCAGTTTGCAGACATTGCTTGGATTCTGCATCGGCAAACTCAGAGACGACACTCTTGATACCGTCGACGAGATAGAGGCATGGGTAAACGAGATTGTCTGCAAATCTAAAAACAGGTCAATGCAGGAAAAGAAGAACAGATGCGAGATTTGTAACTCTAAAGAAGAACCATACAATTTAGAATTGCATCACATTGCAGGAAGAAAGCACGATTACAGAACCATCACGGTAGACAAGAAATGCCACTATGAGTTGAGCGAGTCTCAAAAGACCTGGGATGCTCGTTGGTTGCAAAAGGACCAGCCAGAAAATGTACGCCTTGGGTTCTTGCTAATGGGGATTCATGATGTTTTGATGCTCAAGGGCAAAAAGACCGGATGCAGTGCATATGGGGAATTGGCCCAGAAACTACGCCAGAGAATCTACCAGACGTTGAATATGGAGGAGGGAGATTACGCATGAAACTGGGTAAAATAGGCGCGATCAATGCACCTCAGGCAGAGCCAATCAGCCTCAGATGTTATACTGGAAACTACAGGCCTGCCTCAAATGTCCCCTACAATAATAATGCCAACAATGGGATGATGCTATCTTTCAGCACTGAGACAACTTTAGACCAACACCAAACCTTGACCTTTGGCTCCTGTGCAGTCTGGATTAACGGTGCATTGTACAAGATTTGCCTATTTCATGATGCGAGTCTAGACCAGAAGAAAGTTGACGTGATAAGACAAGCTGGAGAGACACTGCAAAAAGAAAAGGACTGCATTGTAACGGTGTCATCCAAAGACGAATTTGTGACAAGGGTCTTCTATCCGTATGTCTATGAGGCAAGGGCAAAGTGTGTAGGTTTTGACTTGCCATACGAGTTGACTCGGTTGGCAACATCATGGGGAACTGCAAGAAAGATACAAGATGCCTTCTCGATAAAACTCGTTGATGCCATACCACGACTCCCTGCAATCAAGATAAAGAGCATCAACAGCAATGCGGCATTTATCCAGTTTGCAACTCCGCTAAGGACAAAAAGCGAGAAGAAAAATATTCCAACTCACAAAGTTTATCGTGGATATTTCCTTGACTTGAAGACACTTGGATATACAATGAGTAATGAATCATTTGATGGGATAGAGGAAGTTGCAAATACATTCGATGTTGCTGCCAATTTCAAAAACGAGAAAGGAATCACAGAAGATGCAATCAGAAACAATGTAGAAAAATCATTAACAGTACACAATCTATACTGCAAAGTTATTTCTGTGTTACAGGATACGTTTTTGGTAAAACCAAACAATGCAAACAAGTTGTATTCACCGGCTTCTATCGGAAAACTCTACTTGGAGAAATTAAACATCAAGTCGCTCTTGGAAAATAATCCAGAGTTTCCAAAAGAGGTTTTGGGAAACTTGATGAGTGCATACTATGGTGGAAGGGTGGAAACCAGAATCAGAAAGACCCCCGTTCCTGTGACATACCTTGACTGCACCAGCACTTATCCAACTTTGTTTTCATTAATGGGCATGTATCAATTTTTAACAGCAGAGAAAATTGCAACATCAGTCACTACAGAGAAAACCCAAAAGTTCCTTGATGAAGTGATACTACAAGATATTTCAGACAAAGAGACATGGAGGCATCTTGCCACAATATGCAAGGTAGTTCCAGACGGCAACATGATTGTGCCTGTCCGCTCTGAATACGGCTCCAAGAAAACGCAAAACATAGGCGTAAACTATCTCAACAGCACTGATGGGGCAGGGCTATGGTATACGCTATCAGACTTGATAGCCTCAAAGTTGCTAACTGGCCATACTCCAACAATTGAGAAGGCAATCACATTTGCTCCTGTGGGAATACAGCAAACCATTCCCGATGAGGATGTAGAGATTTTCAAGGGAGTGACAGTCAATCCAAGAAAAGAGAGTTTTGTTGAGCAACTAATCGAGAAAAGATTGGAGATGAAACAATCTCTAGATTCTGAAATTGACAAGACAGTACAGAACACGATAAAAATAATTGCAAACACCGCATCATACGGCATCCACATTCAGGTGAATACTGAAAAATCTGAAAAGCAAAATGAACCCGTAACGGTCTATGGGATTGATGAATCGTTTTCAGTTGATCACAATACAATATCGAGAAAAGAAATTCCTGCAAAGCATTTCAATCCTATACTTGGAGTGTTCTTGCCTGCAGCAGCCAGATTGGTTTTGGCAGCAGCGGAAAGTTTGGTTATGCAGCATAGAGATGGATACGTTGCATACATGGACACAGATAGTATCATGGTCTCACCAAAACATGCAAATGAGATTCAGGAATTTTTCCAGAAACTAAATCCATACAATAGTGATGTGCAGGTTTTCAAGATTGAAAAATCAGATGACGGAAAATCATTAGAGAATGTATTGTTCTTTGGTGTATCGTCTAAGAGATATGTCTTGTTTGAATATGATGGAATAGAAGATAAATTCAATATTCATAAATTTACATCTCACGGATTTGGACATTTGTTGGATGTTGATGAAAAGAGATGGTGGCAAGATATACTTGCAATGCATTATTCCCCAGAGAATAAACAAGAGATACTTGACAAGTATGATTCCAAATACGCAGTATCCAAGATGAGCATCACGACACCAAATGTTTTAAAAAGATTCTCCAATCTCAGACCGTTCAACAAGATACTTGTCGGTACAGGGTGCAAGACG
>JAJCXK010000074.1 GCA_029263475.1 Candidatus Nitrosopumilus sp. | reverse complement strand
GGTCTTGTATGGCCTCCTATTCCGCCAACGTCAGCTTTGATAACCGAAACTGTGATCTTCATGGGTGTACTCTTTACTCCCTTGATTTATGTGTATTTTTTTTGAGGTCATGATCCTGATGACTTTGGAGAAATGATGTTTAAAAGATTAAAAATATTCTATTTTGTTTAATTCTTGTAAGCCTCATATTACTAGTTCAGAACATGGGTGTTCAATTACTTAAATATGGAAATTGTTCGTGATTTGAATGCTTTCTACTGTATGAGTTAATTAAATAATAACGGTGGTCTAAAATTTTTGTTGTCAAGTATGCAAAAAATGAAAGTACTGATTATTGATAATAATACGGCATTTTTGAATGTGTTTGCAAAATTATTGGAGATAAAAGGATTTGACGTAACTGCTGAAACCACGTTGAAAGTAGGTTTGAAACACCTTGAAAATAAATCATATCCTATTATTTTTGTAGATGCTCCTTTGGACAATTATACTGAAAACCAAATTTTGATGTCTCTTTCAAAGAGTCATGTTTTTAAAAATTCTAACGTCTTTCTATTTTCATCTGTAGAGTTCAACGATGTTGAATTAAGTCTATGGCGAAAAGAGGGATTATATTCATATCTAAAAAAACCTGTAGAACGTAGCACAATAATGAAAGCTTTGAGTGAAGTTCGTGCAAAAATTAACAATACCTCTCAAGTTCAATCAGATTCACAGGATGAGGAAGCTACTCCTGAACAATTGGAAAAATTAAGTCAGTTGAAAAAACAAATCCAAGAATTAGAAAGCCTTCATGATGAAAATTTCCTTAACGTAAATAACTTGCAATCAAAAAAATATGTTTCTGTTAAACCCAATGATACGTCAAACGTTCGTACTTTCAAAAATATAATAAGTGATCTTAAGTCCTTACAGTTAAAGTTTGAGTCTGGTGAGCAGTTTGTGGATGACTCTTCTACCAAAATCAATACTGAACAAGATAAATTCGTAAAAAAAAAGTTGAAAGAAACTTTGAATGAACTTTCTAGGCTAAAAAATGAAATTCAATATCTTGAAGAAATTAATCATCCTGATTCAAAACCTAACTATTATTTATTGGATAATGAAAAAAAGTCTAACATAAACAAAAAACCTGCCCGTGTGGAAACCAAAAAGTCTAACATAAACAAAAAACCTGCCCGTGTGGAAACCAAAAAATCATCTAAATCCCGAAAGCGTTGAGTGAATTCTAAAACATTATGTAAAAATATTGTTTAACGTATGTGGTGAAAAAAGATTAGATTGGCTAAATTAATGTGTTATGTGTAAGAATATGTGATTTTCAATATGTGCTCTCTTGAAATGATATGCATCGGGTTTTTTGGCTATAACGTATACTTGGTCTAGATTTTGCCTAGTCTATCCTTAAATTCTGCATATGCTTTTTCGTATGACTTCATATCTCCTACATCTGTAAATCCTTTTTTGATAGAGAAGCTACTTAGCTTCTTTTTTTTTGCCATTGCTTTTTCAAGAACTTTATCCATTCCGTAAGGTATGTTGTTTGGAATTAGTGGAAACACTCCCGGTTCCATAATGTAGCAACCTGTGTTGATATTAGACATAATTTCTGGTTTCTCTCTCCATGCTGTAATGTTGTCATTTTTGTCCGTATCGATCACTCCGTATGGCAAGCGTGATTTGTATTCATAAATGCACATGGTTGCAAATGCTTTCTTTTGTTGATGTTTCTTAATCATGTTCTTCAGTGAAAAATCAAATACTGAATCGCCATACATGCAGACAAAGGTATCATCGATAAATTCTTCAGCAGTTTTAAGCTGTCCTGCAGTTGCCAACGGCTTATCTGAAATTGCATATTCTATGCTTACTCCAAAATCTTCTCCTTGTTGAAAATAATCTTGAATGTTTCGGCGCAAATAACTTACACATAATACTATTGATTTAATGTTATTTTTTTTCAGCCAATTAATGGTGTGTTCTAGTAAAGGTCTGTCTCCAAGTGGGAGCATTGGTTTTGGGGTAAATAGTGTATATGGCTGTAGCCTTGTCCCAAGACCACCTGTCAAAATAACAGCTTTCATGATGTTGGCTTTTTCTTTACATATTTATCATTATTTATTGAATTTCGAAAAATAATTTTTTTGTATCCGTTATGCGATAAATTTATAGATTTTTTGATATGATACAATCATACAACATTAAGTGCTAATATTCTCTCAAATTGAGTGTTAAACATGAGGTTTTAATCATAATTGTTATTAATCATAATTGTTATTAATCATAATTGTTATTAACCATAATTGTTATTAACCATAATTGTTATTAACCATAATTGTTATTAACCATAATATCAGACGTTTTGAGGATATAGAATTATGTGTTCAATTTTAGGTTTAGCTGGCGATCATGATATTGCTTCCACTTTGATTGAGTCATTAAAAAAAATGGAATATCGAGGGTATGATAGTGTTGGTGTGGCAATTAAAGATAAGTCTGATATCTTGGTGAAGAAAGGCGTTGGAAAAGTCAATGTCGTAAATCACGATCTGAGCATGGATAAGATGTCTGGATTTACTGGAATTGGTCATACTCGCTGGGCTACTCATGGTAAAGTAACAAAAGAAAATGCACATCCCCACATGTGCAATACTAATTCCGTTGGTGTTGTACATAATGGAATCATTGAAAACTATGTAGAATTACGAAAGGATCTAGAAAACAACCACGGCATTACTTTCAAAAGTTCTACTGATACTGAAGTAATACCAAATCTCTTGCAAATTTACTTTGAAAGATTACATGATGTTAAAAAAGCCATAATGGCTACTGTGAAAAAATTAAAAGGCCATTATGCGTTTGTGGCACTTTTCAAAACTGGTGAGCTGGCAGGGGTGAAGAATCATGAACCATTAATCTTGGGTGTTGGTAGAACTGATTTGTTGCTGACAAGTGATGTTGTTGGATTGCCTGATGACATTTCATCTGCAATATATCTTGAAAACAATCAATTTGTAATAATAAAAGAACGAAAACATAAAATTTTTGACTTTGAAGGAAACGTGGCACAATTTGTTGTTAAAACAATTCCGAAAAATTATCAAAATGTCACTAAAGAATCACACAAGTATTTTACCGAAAAAGAAATTTTTGAACAACCTGAAACTATTCTTGTAGCTGGGAATGATGAAGAGCATCTAGATAAAATTGCCGATCTCATTCATAATTCAGACTATGTCTATGTTACAGGTAGTGGAACGAGCTACAACATTGCTGTAATTGCCAAGTATCTCTTTTCAAGATTTGCAGGAAAAAAAGTTGAACATGTTATGGCCAGTGAGGCAAAATATTCTTCTCAATATCTTATTCCAAATTCCACTCTTTTTGCAATATCTCAAAGTGGGGAGAGTGCAGATGTGCTTGAGGCTGTTTCAATTGGCAAGAAGAAAAACTTCAAAATTATCTCTATGATAAACTCTGAAAATTCATCGCTTGCACGTGAGTCCGTCTTCTCAATTGGACTTAATTGTGGACCTGAAATTGGTGTTGCTGCCACAAAGAGCTTCACTTCACAAATGGCAATTTTGTATAAAATTGTGAATAAATTATGTGACGGTTGCATAGATGTAAATTTTAAAGTCATCTCTGAGGCGTATGCTTCAATCCTATCTGATGTATCTGAAATTCAAAAATTAGTCAAAGATATCAAAGACATTCAAAATCTCTTTGTTATTGGTAGAGGAATACATTATCCGATTGCAAAAGAAGCTGCGTTAAAAATCAAGGAAATTACATACATTCATTCTGAAGGAATTGCTGCGGGCGAACTCAAACATGGACCTCTGGCATTGATGGATGGATCTGCGTATGTACTTGTTATTAATCCTGATGATGACTCCTATGTGGATAATATCTCTACTGTAAATGAAATCAAGTCTCGAGATGCAAAAGTGATAGGTGTTTCTAACAAACCTGATGCAAATTACGACTATTGGATTCCAATTCCTACTGTGGATCCTGCTCTTTATCCGTTGGTTGAAATCGTTTCATTACAGCTTATCGCATATTACCTGGCTGTAGAGAGGGGAATTGATCCTGATTATCCAAAAAATCTTGCCAAGTCGGTTACTGTAAAGTGATTATATCTATCACTCATATTGCTTCTTGATTGTGTATGTTCTAATTCTACATTCTGTCTATGAGCATCTTCTTCAGAGATATACTATCAGTTGATTTATTCTTTTATCCCTATTTTTGATATGATTACAACTAAATCTAAATCATCTTAAAGAATTTAACCAAGTATGATTTAGGAAAGTTATGAAGGTGCTTACACTGGATGATTTTTCTCTCGAGGGGAAAACTGTTTTTTTGAGAGTGGATATGAATTGCCCAATTGATATGAATACTATGGATATTTCTGGAACTAAACGAATTGAAGAATCTATTGAGACGATAAAGGCGTTGAATCAAACCAAGCTTGTTATTACATCACATCAAGGCAGGGTCGGAAATGGCGACTATACAGGGATGGATAAACATGTTTCAATATTGGAAAATTTGCTTGATAGAAAGATCAAGTATGTTGAGGATGTAATTGGAGAATCTGCTCAAAAAGAAATAAAAAACTTACAAAATGGCGAAATCTTGCTTTTAGATAACCTTAGGCTGTGTGCAGAAGAAAATTATGAATTTTCGCCGGAAGATGCCGCTCAGACAATAATGGTAAAACGTCTTGCACCTTTGTTTGATCTGTGTGTGTTGGATTCCTTCCCGAGTGCACATAGATCACATCCATCCATAGTGGGATTCCCTCATGTTTTACCTGCATGTGCCGGAAGAATTGTTGAAAGAGAAGTGCGTAATCTTGATGAGATAATGACTGTCGCAAAGGCACCTCACGTAATTGTACTTGGAGGTTCTAAGGTTCCTGATAGACTTGAGGCAATTAAGATGTTGATTAAAAATGGTCGTGCTGATCATATTTTGTTGACGGGGCTGATTGGCAATGTATTCATGCGTGCACAAGCCAGAATCAAATATCCACTTGGGATTAAAAGAGAAGATGAGGTTGTCGCAAAGGCACATGCTTTGATTGGAGAATATCCTGATGTCTTTACTACTCCTGTTGATGTTGCGATTGATAAAGACGGTCAAAGAATGGAGATGGATGTGAGAGATATTAAAACCGGAGACAAGATTTATGATCTAGGACCCAAAACAGTAGAGCACTATTCAAAAATAATTTCAAGCGCCGGAACCGTTTTCATTAGTGGACCTGCTGGCTTTTTTGAAAAAGAGAACTTTAGTTATGGGACGAGAAGACTGCTTGACGCAATTGCAAACTCCATGGCTACTACGATTGTTAGCGGTGGTCATTTGACAACTGCACTAAAGGAGCAAGGACTGGAAGAAAAAATAAATCACATTAGTACAGCTGGTGGTGCTCTTGTGTTATACTTGACTGGAGCTAAACTCCCAATGATAAAGTCACTAGAGTCAGCAGCTACAAAATACAGATCTGTAAAATGAAATTAGTTTGGATGCATGCAAACTGTGTCTTATTCTTCTGAATTTTACCGTGTAATATTTAATATTGTTTTAATGTAATGTTCGAATCCTTCTCGTGTTGTATTTTGCCAAAATGGGATGAATACAAAAAACCGAAAGATTTGTTATACTTAGTTAGTATTTGATGATGTTGAAAAAAATAATTGTGTTATGTTTGAGCCTAATGTTTTTGGTTCCAATTGTGGATGTACATGCATTATTGCTTGGAGATGCTGAATTGATATTAGACGATGTGGGAATAGTTCCAATCCACCCAAAAAATGGAGAACTGGTATCCATAACTGCAGATGTCTATAATGCAGGTTTGAAAAATACTAATTTCTTTGCTAGTATGATAACCGTTGCATATTTTGTTGATGGTGAATTACTTCATGTTGATGAGATTGGTGATGTTGAACCTGGAATATCCAATAAAATAAAAATCATTTCTCCTCCCCTTTGGAAATCTGACATGGGAAATCATGAAATCAAGGTAATAGTAGATTATCATGACACTTTGGGTGATCAGTATGATTCACCTCTTGACAATTCGATGGCAAAGATTTTATTTATCACTCCTGAAAAAAATACTCATATTTCACTTGAAGCTTCTCCTCAGTATTTTCTTCTCGGTGAAAAATTATCACAAGTCACTGTATCTCTTTTTGATTCTGATACAAATGAATTGTTAAACGACAAAAAAATTATTTTAAATTTTGATGGACATTACTCTTCATTGGTTACCAACAATCAGGGTCACGTCTCATTCTCAAACACTCTATCATCATCATCATCCAATCGAATTAATGTTGAGGCATCATTTAGTGGTGATGATGTTTATCCTGCATCCAATTCTTCTTTGATTCTTTATCAATTTCCAAAAGAAACATCTTCTGCGTTAGTACTAAAATTATCTGATTCAGATCAGTATGATTTTGAAAATAACTTCTTTGAAATTCTTATCTATCAAAACTCTTATGAAAAATTAGTTAAAAAAATACAACTTGTTCCTGCAGCATTGTTTGATTCTGAAACTTTTTGGGTTTCATTGCCTCATGGACATGTCTATTTTGCAGAAATTTACCTTGATGGCGGGCTCTTTTCTGTAATTGATAAAGTAGAATTACAAGCAGATAGTGTAGTTGTAAAAAAAATAAGTATTCCTGAGATGGGAAAAATAAAATTTATGGTGACTGATCATACAAACCCCCTCGTTGTTGGAGCCATGATAACCAATTGGAAATACATGTTTTCTGCTGAGGATGGTTTCACTGAATGGATAGATGTGATGCCTGCTACCGAAGACCCATACGTTGCAAAAATAATTTTATCTGATGGCCGTATTGTAAAATCTGAACCATTTTTGGTATTTCCTGGTGAGCAAAAAATGGTTGGTATTTCTATGATCCCTACATCGCTAAACAATGAAATTCCATCTTGGATAAAAAACAATGCTGGCTGGTGGGCAAATGACTTGATTGACGATTCTTCGTTTGTAGAGGGAATCCAATTCATGGTTCAAGAAGGAATAATATCTATTCCATTACAATCCTCTGATTTTGATGAGAGCGTTGATGAAATTCCATCTTGGATAAAAAACAATGCTGGCTGGTGGGCAAATGACTTGATTGACGATTCTTCGTTTGTAGAGGGAATCCAATTCATGGTTCAAAGCGGATTGATAAACCTGTCTTGATGCTACTAACATTATTGAAAAACAGACACTTGATTTTAGAATTTTCCCTTAGCCCTTAATTATTAACATTACATTCGCTTTGATCGCTAAATATTCTGCTTCAATTTCACGTCTTCATTTATTTGAATCAAAGTGTTCAAATGTTTTTTTTGATGTATTATCTCCATATGTAATTTGGATTTCATATTTGCCTGGACCATATTCCAAAAATCCGTCATACTCTCTAGAAAGATCAGGAGTTGAAAAAGATGATTTTATGGGTATTGTGTATCCTTCGGGGGTGGTTAATCTGGTGTTGATTAAACTATGACGAGTA
The DNA here is from genome assembly GCA_029263475.1 of Candidatus Nitrosopumilus sp. Taxonomy (GTDB): domain Archaea; phylum Thermoproteota; class Nitrososphaeria; order Nitrososphaerales; family Nitrosopumilaceae; genus Nitrosopumilus. The sequence continues at coordinate 3,426 of JAJCXK010000074.1, read as the reverse complement.
AGCTCGATGAATTGCTCAGGATTTTCCGTAGTTATGCCATATCTTATGCCATTTGCTGTCTGGGAATCATCTATCCACATGGCAAAATTACTTTCTTCTTTGGCAATATCACCCGTAGTAAAATCATATGTCGCATGTGTTCTTGGACCTCCTAGCGGGACGGAATCATACAGCGAATAATCCACTGATATCAGGTTACTTTGATTCGAAAAATGATATCTGTCATTAAGATGGAAAAAAGCTACAAACCAACCGTTATCCTGTACCTGGATGTTTTTCAATATTTGCCTTCCATTCAGTTTGATGTCTATGTCCAAGACCGGACTTTCTGTAACTATTCTTCCTGTTTGAATTGAGGTTCCGGTTACCACTTTTCCTGTTTGATCAAATTCGTTATCTGAAACACTTTTTTTTATTGGAAAATTTGTAAAATCAAATTTTCCATATACTGTGACTTTGTCTCTAAAATTATAGTGATCTTTATCAGTCCATATGATTAATGGTGCAATTGAATTGTCTGGAGAATATTTTCCGAGATGTGGTGTCTGGTGAATTTCTACGTGTGGGGTTTCTAATGCATCTCCTATGAATCTACAGCAGAAATTTTGATCTCTTGTTGTTATTTGCTTTTCTGGAACTGGCTTATTCTCACAAAGCTTTTCTAAATCTACATAATCGCAAAACCAATAATTGTATCTGTCCAATATGGCATCTGTTCTCCATCCGTTACATTCCGAAAATTGCGGGAAAACTGAACATAAATTATAACTTCCTGTCGTATATGCTTCGGCAACGTCAAAACCCGAAACAGTGTAAAAAAGAATGGAGAACAAAGCAAGCATCGTTATTATTGAGATTTTTTTCATTAGCTTTGATTCCCTTTAACTATTGTAATCATCTTTTTTTCTTCAGATTCTATTAGAAATGGTTCTGACCATGATGTCTCTCCATCGGGAAAAGTTGCTTGCGCAACATATGGTTCCTTAGAAGTGAACGTTGGAAGTACTTCGATCCATTCTGTAACGCCCCTTTCATTTGTTTGTTCAGAATATATCCAAGTGTTCACGTCTACGTTGTCCTGGGGATCTCCAAATTCATTAATTACTCTAAACTGTATTTTGGACGATTCCACAACGGATATTTCTTTTTTTATAACTACATTGTTTGGAAAGTAATTCTGAAATGCATCCAATATTCTGCCTTCTACATATATTTCTGCGATATACCTGTGTTCTGATGGCAGTGTTGTTAAGAAAAGATTTTCTGTTTTAAAACTTTGGTCATTGTGTTTATCAGTAGATATCTTTTCAAAGAGACTTTCATAATTATCTTTAAACAGCACGACCGTTAATGGTGCATCTTTTAAATTACTTTTTGATGGTTGTGAATCCACTTCTAATGCCAGTGCTGATTCGTTTTGTCTTATTTTTACTGGAAAAATCTCCTGCGCTTTGCTTGTCACAACGGAATTTTCATTGGTATGTGCTAAAATTTCAACTGGTTTGTATTTGAATGGGATGGATGTCTCAAACAAAAATTGTCCGTCATCATCTGAGGTTATTTTTTCCTGTATTGTTCCCCCTATGTCTATCATGATCTCTTGACTCTTAATTTTTTTGAGAAGAATGTCTGTTATTTCTCCTCGAACTGTGACTTTCTGTTCGTTTGTTTCAGTGTTATATCTCTGATATGTGTCAAAGTTTACTATCCAAGGAAGTTTTTCTCCAATCTGAAATGTCTTTTGGACAATATTGTTTTCCTGGTTGTCTCTTAGGTGTGACAACGTGTCATGATAATTAATTATTGTCGTAATAACATAAGTTCCTGGAACTGCATTGAATACGTGTCCTGATGATATCACTATTCCGTTTTCTGAACCTGGTAAAACGTTGTCCAGTAAGGTGATTTCTACTATTTCTCCATTTAGAATATACGCTATAGTCACAGCGTCTGTGACATCTTCTGTAGGTATGGTTCCTGAATTATATACAGAACCATGAATTGTTATGGCTTCTCCGTTCTTTGGGTTTTCTGGCTCTATCCATATGTCATTTAAAATGATGTCTGCTGAATTTATCTCTCCGAACAAATTAACTGATTCAGTCAAGCTGAATGATGGAGCAACGGTGAATGAAAATAACAAACAAAAAATCACAAATCCTCTGAAGATGTTGTGATGTATCATCATGTGATAGTGCTCTAAAGTTGAATTTATACTACACTTTTCTTAAAAAAACTAAATTCTTGGCGGTAAAATTACTATAATTTTTATAAATCTTTTAATTGTTAATGTCTTGACTGAATCCATGATTCTTAGATATGTTGTCATTGCTTTAATGTTGGTTGTATTTTTTTCTGCTTCTCTAATAATCTCATATGAGGGATTTCAAGTATCTCCTAATTTACGTTCACAGCATCTATCTCTTGATGATGTTTTTTCTACCTGTAATGAAATGAACGGTGTTTTGCAGTCTCATGAAATGTCATATGAACAAATGGTTAGATTGCTGAATGATGATGAGTTGGACTTGTATTTTAGCTCTGGAGATATTAATATTGTTGAACAGTGTTTACAGGGAAAATTACCTGAACTTAGTTCTTATCTCCTTTCTCATAAAATAGGATTTGTTGAGGGGCTGGGTATTCATGAAGCAAAGGGAAAAGCCAATATTCTTACGATTGAAAAAACTACCTACCTGAGACTAGAGCATTTCGAAATTAGTTATGAATCTAAAATCGGGAAAAATTTTCAAATTCCAGAATTACATGTGTATTTGAGTCGAGATGACTCTATGGTTCCTGAAATTTATCTGGATAAGCTAAAGACGGGACTTGGGGGAAAGAACTACAAATTACCTGAAGTAGATCTCAATACATACAATACGGTGCTGATATTTGATGAAACTAAAAATGAACCTTATGTGAAAATAAAACTAAGTGATCCATCGTATATTCAGGATGCTGTATATGGTCTCTTAGATGGTTTCAAAAATGTTGATTCTCCAAAGTTTGCATCACAAATAATCTATGAACGATATGGATTTTTTGAAGGTGTAAACTCTTACAATGCAAAAGGCTCTGCCACAATTGACTATGTTGAAGATGAGGGAGAGTTAAAAATTGCCAATTTTGAGATCTCAAAAGGTGAGGATCTTAGATTGTATCTTACAAATGACGGAAATGTAAAGAAAAGTGGTTATTGGACACTTGATTTACATGGATTTGCATATCTCAGCAGCGGAAACACCGACGAGGTTCTTCGATACGCTCCGGATGGGACGTTTGAAGATGTGTTTGTAAAAGCCGGCAGCGGAGGACTTGAATTGCCTACGGGAATCACGTTTGGTCCTGACGGCAACCTCTATCTCAGCAGCGGAAACACCGACGAGGTTCTTCGATACGCTCCGGATGGGACGTTTGAAGATG
>JAJCXK010000073.1 GCA_029263475.1 Candidatus Nitrosopumilus sp. | reverse complement strand
CCATGACTTGGTCATCCTCTGCAATGATTGTAAATTCTCGCAGAGTAGTGCCGTCAGGTAATGTGGAGACTTCACCATAGTTAAATTCCCTCAGATACTCCATCGGATCAAACTCTATGGTTGCTTCGGTGTATTCCGGAAAACCAAAATGATTTTTTCGGAATGATGTTGTATTTTTTCGGACTGATGTTTCCGAAATTTTTGATTGAAAATCTATCCTTCCGGCTATCAATTTGGTGATTCTGTCGAAACTTTGTCGATATTTTCCGAGAATTTTCCGAAACTACCGGAAAAATATCGAAACTATGATCTGATCGCTACAACTTCAATCTGGCAATTCATCTACAGATTAAACATATCAGACCAATTTTTTGGTAGACATTTTTGGACAATGTCCAGATTTGTCCAAGACTGCCCAAATGTTTCATCCAACGATGTCCGAAAACATCCAGTTTTGTCCAAAAGCGTCAACTAATGTCCAAAATTTTGATTCATGTCCAAAACATCAGGAGAACTTATGAACTCGCAATCATCTGTTTATATTAATTTAAAATTTTTTCTCATGTTGATGGTTTTTGTTGGATTTGTGGGGATGACATCCGTTCAGGCATTTGACTCATGCGTAGAAAACCCCGACTGGCCATCGGCCCCATGCCATGATGGTGGATTGATAATTGAACAGATGCAAGAATACTGGGATCCATACTACAAGTACAAGGGAACGCACTGGATGGAGCAAAAAGAATACGAGATGAACGTTGCGATACAAAACAATTCCCTGCTTGATTGGATAAGTCTGACAGAAGACACACAGGCAAACCGCAACGTGCACAAGTATTACTATGCGAAAGGCCAAGCCCCTGACCTAAACGGAAAATTCCTTCCAGTGTGCAATATGTACAAGGATTTGTCACGATACCATGAAATATTGCAAGACGATGTCGTCTTGAAGAAATTCCTCTTCATGTATCCGGATGCAACATCATCCCATGACGAAATCGACGAGTCAAGTCCCCCACAGACTACGATAATTTATCAACATGACACAGCAGACCATTCTGTTTCACTTTACATCCCTGCTTTCGAGGGTAGCGACACTGAACTGTGCCTTGAGTCGTTCTCATACACCATAAACTACCGTGACGGTTTGACAGACTCGCAAATCAGAAACTATCACGATGACACGACAGATCTTTTGCAGTTCTTGGGTATCATTCCAACGGACTACGTCCAGGCAAACTACTTTCTGAATCCAGAGTTTGAGACATACGCAATGACACTCAATGACGATCTTGAATTTCTCATACCTTACAAGACTTTTGATGCAAGAGTGGGACAAATTGCGGTGGACTGTGACTCTTCATTGTTGATTTTACATATGGAAGACGTTAGAGAAAACGGCAGAATTGTCCTGAACATCCCGCGTACATTGGTTGACTCAAAGATGGGAAATAGAGATGATTCTTTCCGCGTTATACTGGATGGTATCAGACTGGAATCTACAAGACAGACATACACTGATGCAAGCTCCAGGACCCTGCACGTCAATCTGGAGCCCAGCTCCAAGACACTTGAAATTTACGGAGTGTATCCAGGGCAATACCCTGCAAACGAATCTGTCTCATGTGTACAAGGGGATCCAGATTATCACAGATTTGCATCTCCACTGAAACAGCTCGATCTTGGAATCCCCTACTCTGAGATTCAGTGCAGAGATGCATTGATTCTTGTAACAAAACAGGATGGTTCTCCTGCATGCATTAAACCCGAAACAATTCCAAGATTGATGGAAAGAAATTGGATCAAAGATGATACAAAACAACAGTGTGAGACATTTTCAGGGATTTGGAATAAGGATTTTGCCACATGTTTTGATTTTTCAGATGAATATGATTGTAAAGACATGGGTGGTAAACCTGTAAGTCGAAGCTATACTGGCGAGCAACCAGACTATTCCAAAAAATCAGACAGTTTTGCATGTGAGTTTAGAAAATGAAATCTATGATTTTGATCATGTTTGTTTTTGTTTTAGGATTTATTGGAACTGTCTATGCCGTACCTTCATTAGATCGTGAGAGATCCTATGATAGGGCAGATTTTGTTTTCTACGGAGAGGTTTTATCTGCAGATATTTTATCTGAATCTGTTCAGACTCAGGACAAAAACAGTTACAGGGAGACACCGGGCAAGGTAGTTTATTCAATCAAGGTTCATGATTTTATCAAAAACTCATTGGATGATCAAGTTATTTCTGCACATGGAGAATATCTTGAAAAACCTCATGGAATGTCTTACACTCCAAATTTGTACAAAATTGGCGACAAACTCGTATTCTATGTTCATATTTTCAATGAAACCGAGTCTTCATACGACTACTTGATTGACTCAGCCGCATCTCACTACATTCCATCTGAATGCAAATATGATTTGCTTCCAAATTATGCTGGTTTGATATATGACATACATAGTTGCAGTTGGAAAAAAATCATGCCTGAGAGCGACCATGATGCGCTCATCTGTGGTCTTGGCACTGAGAATATGGGAGGAATCTGTCAAGTGATAAAAACAGATAGAATGAAAACAGTTGGAGATGACGCGCCTTTCTTTGGACTTTTTGGTTATCTGGATAATTTGATTTCATGGATATGGGGAAAATAAAATGAATAACAAACTAAACGGAGATATCAACGAAATACTAAATGATTACAAGAGTGTAAACCAAATGCTCAAGGGGAATATCTCAATTCTTAAAACTTTACAATTTGATCAAATCCCCGAATTATCCAGAGCGTTCTGTCTTGGTGTGGTTTTTGCTGAAATACTGACTCATCTTAATGCCCATTCTTATCCTGAGCAGCCAGATGAGAAATCAATGCAAGAAGCAAACAGGATGTTTCTGGCATTTGTAAGAGGGGAATATGAAAACTAAATTTTTGATAATTATTGTGATGACCATATTATTCACAGTGGCTGCTGTTTTTACCGTTGATAATTATCTGATTCAACTTCACAATGAAGATATCTTTAAGCAAATAATGGTTGATTGTTCTAATGGTGCAGTCAATCCCTCTGTTAATTCCAGTGACAATCCAGATAAATTACGATTCATGAATGATACTCACTTTATTGATAATGTGTATTGTGAATGGGTTCCTAATGATACGTATGCAAATATTCTTCCAGAAACTGAAACCAACAATTCACCAAAACTAATATCGAAATCTCTTGCCACATTCTATGCGGCAGAACAAAGAGGTTTATCAGAAGAAGATTTTAAAAAATATGATTCTCATGCAACGCTGCTTAAAATAAAAAACAACGGGTTTGTGTTTGAGGTAGATCCTAATACGCTTGAGGAAAGAGATCTATACATGAATCGTTTTAATGAATACCCTGATGGACAGTACATCTGGTTGGTTTCTCTAGTAAAAAACAAGGAATATCAATATCACATCAACGCAACTGACGGTAAAATTCTTCTTTCTGCACAAGATGGGACAGTTTTGACTGGACCTTATGGAATAGAAAATGAAGAGTAGACTTTTGATGGTTGTTACCGTGATTGTAATAATAGTTTCAGGTTTCACCATTTACCTTTATGATCAAATGTATGATTGCCTGAACCATCCCATATGGATGAAACATCCTCGTAACTATAGAATTGATGATTGTCTACAAATGTACTATGATGGAACGCTGCCAGATTATACCATTGCGCGTGAAAACTACGAAGAAAAAATATTCAATAGGACCATGGAAAAGAAAGCATCTTTAGCATTTAACATGACATTGACAAATCACGGAATTAATGCAGAAAAGATAACAGTACGATCAGGAATTAAAACTATGAGTGAATTTTACATGGCACATGCAGTTACAGAAAACGGCACCCGATATTTTCTTACAAGTTCATTTGAAAAAGATGAATCTCCAGATAAAATAAATGTAAAATTATTTGAGATAATCTCAGAGGGATGTACCCGTAATGACATATTGACTTCCAGGGGTTGTCCTCATGACACTATCAAAGAGTTATACTATGAAAACTAGATTTTTGATGATTATTGTATTTTTTGTAGTTTGTGCAACGTATGCAGAGCTTGAGGCTTATGGACATGGAGTAGGAGCCAGATTTAACGCAGGATTCTACAGAATCGAGAATGAGACCATCTCAAAAACGACAGTACCTGTCGGGGAATCTTTCTTCATAAACGGCACCATTGCATCCCTGGTGGAAAGGGACATTCAGGGAAAAATGGATGTCAAGTTTGATTATGCAAATAACGATTCATTATTTGTAAAGATTTTAAAATCTAATTTCTCATGTCTTGCTCAAGACATGTGCACAAAGCCAATCCGTGTCGCATATGACCAAAATCACTGGTATATCGATATCAAGTCAACCCCAGACGCATATGTGTTGGAAGGAAATGACATGATTCCATATTCAATAGAAATAACTGCATTAAAGGGTGGAACGTATCATATTCATACAGATCCTGATGCAGATATCAGTTCTTTTAGACATATTGGTCCAGGGCAGACAATAGTAGTGGAGGGTTCGCAAGACGTTACAGAAGGGGAACTGTTTGAATTTTACGTTGCTTATTCATTAGGTTTTGTTTTGATAATAATTGGCATGGGGTATGGAACTGTCTTTGTTTATAGAAGAAAACAGAGAGAATGAAGACTAGAGTTTTCATAATTATTGTATTGATTGCAATCCTTGCAATTTCTATCGGTACTGTGATGTGGCCAGAATATGGAATGGTTTGCAACAATACGACGATTAAACATCTTCAAAAATACTCCAATCTGTTTGATGAAAATACCATTCATGAAACATACGGCATACTTGAAATTGGATATCCTTTTGGAGTACATGGAGGGAATGTTAAAGAATGCGTAGATTTCATTCTTGAAAAAAGAACTTTGATGGAGTTAGAAAATAAAGACTAGGTTTTTGGATACAATATTAGAACTATTTATGAACTTGCTAAATACAGTCTGAATAAATGAACGTCAGACTTTTGATAATTGTTGGAATTACACTGTCTTTAGGATTTACTGGAACTGCAATCGCAGAAAAAGGATTTGACATGAAAGACTATGATGGTACATTTACGGTAATTGAAAATCCAATGAAATACGTCATACCCTACAAAACAACAGATGCCATAATCAATGATGTTCACCTGAGCTGTGATCTGGCCTCATTTGAGATATTCATTAAATCCAATGACTCAGGAACTTTGCAGTTAGATTTACCTCCCAAAATGATTGGAGGGGTATTCATGATGCTTGTTGACGGAGTTGAATGGGATGATGGTTCAATCATTAGAAATGTAGTCACTGTAAATTTTCCAGAAAATACAAGTGAAATCAAAATATTTGGCAGTTATTATCTGACCACAGAAAAAAATGATGGTGTCTGCGATGTTTACCACAACCCTCCCTACTATTATATTCTTTCACCATTAGAGCAATTCCAGTCTGGAATTTCACCAGAAGAAATTTCATGTAAAGTAGGATTGGAGACTGCAATAAAGAAAAGCAACGGACATCCGTTATGTCTAACACCGGATACAAAAGAAAAATTGATTCAGAGGGAATGGGCAGAACCTGTAACTATTGTGGAAGAAGAATGGATCAACAGATCCAAATGATGTAAAATGAAAACCAAACTTTTGATGATATTTGCAATTGGAATTCTTTTTGTTCCTGCAAGTTTGGCTCAAGGTTTGCCAGTAATAGCGGACTGCAACTACGAATCTAATTTTATGATTTCCACAAACACATTAGAGTTTACACGAGGTGAAACATTTGTAATGAATATGAAAACGGTACAAAATGACACTACATTTGAAGTGGTTGTAATCAATCCAAATGAACAGGAAGTTTTTGCAGATATTGTAGATGCCGACAAAAGTGGAAGCACTCAGACAAGATTTCACATACCTGATGATGCGCAAAAAGGAACCTGGAGTGTATTTCTAACTGCAAATCCATCTCATTTACAAGAAGTTATTTTCATCGGAGTAGATGAGATACCTCAATCATTACTTTCGATAAAGCCTTCATTTGTAAACCATCAATACAAAGCAGATGATGCGTCATTTTTGATTGTAGGGGAACCTGACATGAATGTACAAGTGAATGTGTCGGATCCCAACAGTGGAGAAAAATCTATCTACATAGTTACGTTACCACCACAGGGCAAATGCAATTTCATTCTTGATTTGGATGGATACAAACCAGGAGTGTATGATGTTGAAATTCGCAATAATAATTATGATGATAGGAAAACGACCACATTTAACATAGGATTACATCCATCTAGAGGAATAATCGACATTAGAACATCATCCAACACCTATTTTTCTGGAGATGCAGTTTTCTTGTTGGGAGATACTGCTGCCAACACCGATTTGACTATCGAGGTGTTTGATCCTTCTGAGAATATCACCAGTAAATTTTTTATTGCATCTGATGAGACTGGCATGATCAACACATCGTTTCATCTGCCTGATGACGCAATGCATGGGACTTGGAAGGTAAAGGCATCATCAAGTCCAAATTTTGACTCCGTAGAGTTTGCGGTAATTGAAGATACACAGGACAAGAAAACAAGCAATAAAGATCTTGAATCGCCCGATGCAGTCCAGAACTGTGAATGGGCAAAGGACGGGTTAACTGAACGTCCTCATTCGTGTCATGCCCTTTGTGACCTGCAACAATGTATGGAACCAACATCTACAGTTAAAGAGCGCACACGAATTCAGATAGCAGAACAAAAAATCATGCTGGAAAACGACTACATAGTCCAGCAGTTTTTGCGCAAGCATTCAGAGATCACTCTTGATGATTCCCCGATACACATTGTAAATAATCAACGCCCCATTACGTGGGAAATAACCGCGCCTCAGGATTTGGAATCTGTCAAAGAGACGGAAGATTTTCGCTACAATCTAAAAAATTCTGACAAAACAATGAATGTCGGAAAACTGTACGTTAATTTTGACAACTGCAGTTACGTCACAGAATATTCGTATGATGTAACAGATGAGAAGAATGATAGCATAAAGGCAACATATCCTTTTGATGACACTGACCTTGAAAATATTGCAACCTTTGAAGAGGAAAGATATCATCTTGCAGAGACAATCATGGAAAGACACATGCCTCCAAAAGTCCAGATGACTGAGTTTAACATATTGCCAGATTGGATACAATGTAACCAAGGGTTGGAGCTAATTCAAAAATATGATAATTCTCCAACATGTGTAAACGTGGAGTCCATTCCAAAACTAACTGAGAGGGGATGGGCAGCAATAATATCTGCAGACAGATTTGAATCTGACAATATCAGTAAAGATGCATTCCTTACAGATTCTACAATACAGGATATGTTGGATCAACTAAGAACGACTCCCAGAATTGAATCAATGCAAAATTTTACAGATGCTGCACGTGATTTCATAATATCTGAATCTGTCAATGATCAAAAGGTGTTGGATTTGATCAAAGATTATGACTATGACATAACTTGTTGCTCATTTGGAATGGATCGAAATGTTCCATCCTTGAATCGTTATGTTGGAGTTGTATTTGATGTTGATGAAAAATACATGTCCATTGCTACCACATATGATTTGAAACAAGAAAAAGTTACTCATGCTACTCCACGTTTTGTTACTGAAGATGATGTATTAAGGATTGGGGATAAAAATGAAAATTAGAGTTTTGATAATTATCGGAGTTGCTGTGGCGGTAACGGGAATTGCCATGACTATGATTCATGAGATGTTTCCTAATTCTGTTTTGTCTGATGATTTGAGTTTTTATGATTCATGTAACTTGATTAGAGGTGAAAATGATACAT